>JAHPYZ010000007.1:0-9667 GCA_019058425.1 Promethearchaeota archaeon | reverse complement strand
ATTTAGGAACTAACATAATGATTGGAAGCGGTGGAGGTATTCACGCCCATCCAGATGGACCTATAGCAGGGGCTAAAGCTTTTAGACAGGCTATCGATGCAGTAATGCAAGGAATTCCTGCTAGAGAATATGCTAAAGATCATAAAGAACTAGCAGTTGCTCTCGGCATATTTGGAGTAGGAAAGAAGACTGAATTTACTTCGGTTTAAATTTATTAGTTTTTACTATTTTTTTATTTTATATTTAAAGCATTCCATGGCACTTTTCTATTTCATCAATTAAAGTTTCAAAACTTTCTCAGATTTAAATTCCTTTCTTTATTTGATATCTTAAAAAATATAAGAATCTTTCAGAAGAACTCTCATTCTGGAATCAATTTCATTTAAATCAATTTTTTTAACTATTTTATTCTTTCTTAAATCCAAATACTTAAGGTTCGGTAATTTTTTAATATATTCTAGGTTCTCTAGGTCACAAATTTTATTATTAGTTAAAATTAAATAGGTTAGATTCCCAAACTTAACTAATTCTTGGATATTTTCAATTTGATTATTTGAAAAATCAATTTTTTTTAGATTTTTTAAATATTTTAAACCTATTATTTCTGAAATTGATTTTATATTATTTTTCCATCCAAATGGCATACCTTTAACTTCATATTCTAAATAATCTGATAAATCCAATTCATTTATTAACCCATTTTCTGGATTTATCTCATAAAATACATTTGGATAATGTCGTATTAGATATCTTATTGTTATATAATTAATTAAAATTTCTGATAGTTCATTGGAGGTAAAGAATTCTGATTTCTTGTTTTTAAATACATTTTTAAGGGTTTTTCTGAATTTCTTATTTTCAATTCGTTTTTCTTTATTGATATATTTTGTTTTAATTATTTTCTTAATCTCATTAATTAAAATTAACTTAGATTCGTCAGAATTATATTTATTAATTGATTTAATTACTGCAATTAAACATTTATAATTATTTTCGTGACTAATTGCCCATTTTAATGGTTTTATAGCTCTTACCAAAAATCTTTTTTCTATAAATCTTATTGCTTTATATCTTATTTTCTCGTTTGAATCAGATATGAGTATATTTTCCAAAATATCAAAAAGTGTGTCATTATAAATTCCTATAATATCTAAAATTTCTATTGCTTCTCCTCTAATAACCTCAATTTCACTATTCTCGATAAAAGAAATTAAATGTTCAAAAGCTGTGAACTTATTTATTTCATCTTTCTCGAGTTGTTCGAAAATTTTTTTTGGAGATAAATTAAATAAATTCATTATAAAAAGAGAAATGCTTTATTAATTTACTGTAGCTGGTCACTTCTTTAAATTTATGAAATGTTAAAAATTTAATCTGGAGTATTTGGAAATTACTATTTTTTTATTATTAGATTTTCAAATTGATTTATGTTTAATTGAAACTGAGAGGAGGAAAATTCCTTCTTTGTTTAAATTTTTGTTCTAAATCAATTTTTAATTTATTAAATGGTTTCAAATTTCCGGAGAATTCATTGAGCGTTATTTCATTAATTTTATGATCTAATAATTCTTCTACCTGTTCAATTCTTCCTAAATTTCCTTCTGAAAGCATTGAGAGAAAATAATCATTTTGGTATTTTTTAAAAGTTAAAAATCTATATTTCTGAAAACCTAATTTAACAGAGATCCATCGAGGTGTAGCTCCAGTATTTCCTTGTGTATTAGCTGCAATTGCTTCAATTTTTGCTGTAAGCATAGACTCCTTCATTTCTTTTTGTTCATCTGGATCATCAAATTCACCAATATTTTCAATATTTAAGTCGTCTTCCCCTAACAGAATTGATATAACACCTATTGACATTGATGATAGACCCAAATAATCAATTCTAATCCTATCTTCAACATATGGAATTTCTTGATCTGTAAAAATCTCTTGCATTCTTAAATATAGTTGTAAAATAAATTTGGTTCGTCTTTTAAATTCTATTTTGATATTATGGGCATCAATTTTTTCTAATTGGTCTACATTCTTTCCTCTTATTAATTCAGAGAAATGATTTGACATTTGCTCAAGGATCCATTTGCCTTTTTTATCAGGAAATCTTCCATAAACAAGGTATATAATCTGATTTTTAACATAAAATTGACATTTCTCTTCTTTATCTTTCTTTTCTGAAATTAAGAGCATTTTATCAAGTTCTCCACCTAAAATACCTGTAGCTATGAAATCTAGATTATTTGTTAATTCTAATAGATAGTTATAGTTATCATTACTGCAATAGAGTTGAGTTCTTTCAATAGAAGTTATTCCCATTAATTTTACGTATTCTCCTTTTTTAAGTTTAATTTTATCACTATCCAATGAAATCTCTAATTCTTGTTCCTTAACTTTTACTTTTTTACCGAGTTTTGAGGATAATGTAGTAGATTTTGTCTTAAATTGTTTAGGTAGAGGTTTTTCTTCAATATCCGTAGTCATTTCAAGCAATATTGGCAAAAATTTTTCACATTTAGGACAGAGATGGTCTTTAGGGTAAGGCTTTGTGATTTTATATTTACAGTATGGACAATCAACATCACCACTCTTTTTTCCTTGAGGGAAAAATAAGTTAGAAATATATACCAACTCGCCTAAAAATTAGATTATTATTTATTTAATGAGATTATAAGTATTTATTTGCTATTGTCTTAAATATAGATAAAAATTTATTATTATCCTCTTCCGTTCCAATAGTAACTCTAATGTAATTATAAAGTCTCGGTTTGCTAAAATGACGAGTTAAAATTTTCATTTCTTTTAAATCCCACACAAACTTTAAAGTTTTTGATTTATCCTCGAATTTTATAAAAATAAAATTCGCATCAGAGGGTAAAACACTAACTCCGTTATATTTGTTCAATTCTTCTGTCAACCTTTTTCGTTCTTCTAATATTTTTTTGTTTTGTTCAATTATTCTTTTATTATGTCTAATGCATGACAAAGCAGCTACTTGCCCTATATAGTTTGTATTATATGGTAATTTTACTCTATTCATCTCCTTTATAATTTCTGAATCAGCTAAAGCAAAACCCATCCTTAGAGAAGCAAGAGAAAAACTCTTGGAAAAAGAACGATATACAATTAAATTTTTAACTTTCTTTAATAATGGGAGACATGTTTGATTTGAGAAATCTGCATAAGCTTCATCAACAACAACAATACCAGGAAAACTACCACATAACTTTAAGAGTGTAGCATTACCAAAAGATTTGCCATTTGGATCATTTGGTGAATTTATAATCATTAATTTTCCTTTTGCCAAATAGGCTGATTCAGGTAGAGAAAAATCATCATTTAGCTGAATTTCATTAATTTTGGCATTATACAGTGTGGATAGTACTTTATATAGTCCGTAAGATGGATAAAATATTACCACTTCATCCCCGGGGTCAATAAATACTTTAAATATAACATCTAATATCTCGTCTGAACCATTTCCAATAAAAACCGAGTTTCGATTTGTTAGAGTATCTTTATCTCGTAATAAAACATTTAAAATCTCCTTCCTAAGTTCAAATGAAGTAGGATCTGGATAGAGTCTGATGTTTTCATCTACTGCATTTTTGATATCAATTAATATTTCTTGTAATGGTGGAAAAGGATTTTCATTACTATTTAATCTTACCCAACCATCATCTCCCGGTTTTTCAACTGGCTCATAAGCTGAATATTTCCTTAGAATTTCTCTAATTAATTTATTTAATTCCATTTCTGTATCCTTTTGTATGTTTTAAAATTTTGATTACTTTAATGAATTTCTTATGAAATTAATAATTTCCATATTTAATTAATAAAATTTTATCTTTATTTTTTAACCTTTCTTCAATTAATTTATTGTAAGTTATAATTATAATAGAACGTTATATATTAATTCCGTCTAATTTTAGAGAAAAATGATTTTTATATATTTATTAGAAATTAAAAAATTTCTTTTAAGATACATAAATTAAATTCTAATTCTGAAAACTCAATTTTTATATTTATGCAAACTATTTTATTTATAGCAAAAAAAACATGATTATTAGATTAACTAACTAGAGATGATACACAATGAGTAGTCATAGCTTTGGACTTATGTTTGAAGCTCGTCCAGGAGGAGAAATCGTCCCGATAAAATGGGGTAGAGATGGTTTTATGCCAGAAACTTCGGTTATAGTTTTAGATGAAAGTAGCGAATCCGTATTTCTGTGGCACGGTGTTAGACAAGGATTAGTTGCTCGAAGAACTGCTTTAAGGCAAGCTGAATCTCTAAAGGGACATGGATATACTGTAGGTAAAAGCATAATAGGACGGGATATTAAAAGTATAAAAGAGATTGACGCACGAAAAATTGGAAAAGTTCCAGAAGATACAAAGATGAATGAAGAACTTCAGGCTATATTAGATAGAAAGTATACAGAGTTAGATAATCACATTGTTACTTTTCAAGCGGGTGTGGTACAACCTCCTGTTACGGCAAAACCAGAACCGAAAGTAGAAACAAAGCCCACTCCAACGCCTTCAGTTTCAAAGCCCGTTACTCCTGTACAGCCAGTTACGCCAACAAAATCACCAGAAGTAGCTTCTGAATATGATGCGCCTGAATCAATGCCCTCAATTAAACCAGAGTCAAAACCAGCTCCAGCAATAAAAGTATCAACATCAAGCCTTTTAACTGATGCTAAAATATCATTTGTGTTTTCTGCTATTATGGAACATTATGATGATATTTGGATTTCTAAAAAACAAGATGGTAGTTTTGCTGTGGAGCAAATGGATGGGCCAATATGTCAATTTTCAATAAAAGAAGGCTCAAAATTGAATTTTACAGCAAATAGTTTTTCTGGTATTGATCCTAAAATAAAAACCGCAATTCAAAAGAAGTTTATTGAACTTTCAAAAACTTTGGTATAAATATTAATTTTTATTATATTCTTTTTTATTATTATTAAGATTTAATTAGAGTCATTTATCTTAATTTCAAAATATATCTAGTGTTAAATTATGAGATTCAATAGGTTATCACAATTATTTTCTGAACTTGAAAGTACAACAAAAAGACTTGAAATGATTGATTCATTATCAGAGTTTTTTAAAACCATTAATGAAAGTAAAGATTTTGAAGATTTAGATAAAATAATTTATTTATTGCAAGGTCAACTGACTCCAAACATTAAACAATTCCCTAAAATGGGATTAGCTGAAAAAATGATAATTGAAGCATTATCTGTACACTCTGGAGTTGATACTAATAAAATTAAAGAGGTATTAGTAAAAAAAGGTGATATTGGAGCAGCAGCAGAACTAATACTACTAAAGAAAAAGAAACAAAAATCATTATTTGATTATAATAAAGAAAAAGGAAGTTCTGAAATTTCCCTAAACATTTCTGAATTATATTCTGAATTAAAAAGAATAGCTTTATCTGAAGGTGCTGGTTCACATGATACTAAACTTGGAATTTTAAGAGGATTAATAAGAAAATGCTCACCACTAGAAACAAAATATTTATTACGAGTTATAACTTCAACATTGAGAGTTGGGATTCAGTCACCAACTATAATAGAGGGTTTAGCCCTTGGTTTTACAAGTAATAAGGAGAATAAAGATATTATTGAAAGAGCTTATACACTTTATCCCGATCTAGGTGAGATAGCTCAATTACTAGCGGAAAAAGGATTAGAAGAAGTAAAAAATATTGATATAACATATGGAACACCAATTCTTAGCATGTTAGCTTCACGAGAAGTCTATACCGAATTCATTAATAGATTAGGTTCTCCCTTCGTGGCGGAATACAAATTAGATGGAGAAAGACTCCAAATTCATAAGGAAGGTGATAATATCATTCTTTTTTCAAGGCGTCTTTTAGATATTTCGGATCAGTATCCTGATGTTTGTCAAGTCATTAGAAAGAGCATAAAAACTGAAAATGTGATATTTGAAGGAGAAGTTGTTGCAATGGATCCGGTTTATGAAAAGATGCTTCCTTTTCAGGTCTTAAGCCAAAGAAGAAGAAAATATGATATTGAGGATATTGCTAAAGAAGTTCCTGTAAGTTTATTTGTATTTGATCTCTTAAAATTTGGAAACATATCATATGTAGATAAACCTCTTCCAAAACGGAGAAAAAAGCTTGAAGAAATCGTTGAAGAAAGAGATGAATTAAGATTAGTTAAATCGATAATGATACACTCCACTGAGGAATTATTAGAATTTTTTAATAAAGCTAGAGAAGAAGGAACAGAAGGAGTAATGGCAAAATCAATTGAAGATGATTCGATTTATCAAGCTGGAAATCGTGGGTATAAGTGGCTTAAGTTAAAAAGTTTAGAAGGAGGAAAACTGAAAGATACTATAGATGTGGTACTAATTGGTGCATTTTTCGGTAAAGGTCGAAGAACTGGGGTGTATGGTACATATATTGGTGCGGTTTATGATCCTACAAATGATACTTTTATAGCATTTACTCGTTTCTTTTCAGGTTTAACAGATGAGTTATCTGAATCTTTAACTAGAGATATGGAAAAATATATTGTTATTAAACCACCAAAAAATGTTATATGTGAAGATAAACCCGATATTTGGTTAAAACCAGAAGTAGTAATGGAGATAACTGGAGATGAGATAACTATCAGTGATAAATTTGCGACTTTAGGTTATTCCATGAGGTTTCCTGTTTTTTTAAGATTACGTCCTGAAAAAAATCCAAAAGATATAACGACTGTGAAAGAGATTTCGGAATTATATGAAACCCAATAAGAGCTTGGTTATTTATAAATTTTTAATCCTTTATTTTGCAAACTTATAAGACTTTCTGGAATTTTTCTTATATATTTGTTAAAATTCAGATTAAGAATCTTTAAACTTTCGAGATTACCTACTGAAGATGGAAGGGATTTTAAATTGTTTCCCCATAAATTTAATTCTTTTAATGATGTTAAAGAATCGATCCAATCAGGCAGGGTTATAAGATTATTCCAACTTAAATCTAGTATTTGAAGAGATTTTAAATTTTTAATTGATTCAGGTAAGTCTGTAAGTTTATTATTTCTTAAAATCAGAGTATCTAGACTTTTCAATAATCCAATTTCATTAGAAAGTAGTCTAATATTATTATCATATAAATCTATTTCTGTAAGTGAAATTAAATTACTCAATAGAGAAAAATTAACTGATAATTTATTCCCCCCTAAACCCAACTTCTTCAAAGACTGAAGATTTGTTATTCCAACTGGAAGTTCTTTAATACTATTTAATCCCAACTCTAACTTTTTTAAAGATTTTAATCCTTCTATCGGGTTTGGAAAATTTTTTAACTGATTCCCGTGTAGATCCAGAACTTCTAACGATTTTAATTCATAAAAACTGTTAGGAAGAGATTTTAAGTCGTTATGCCTTAAATCTAAAGTCTTTAAGTTATCTAATTTTCCAATAGAAGCAGGTACCTCTTTAATTTTATTATATTTTAGATTCAAGATTTCTAGTGAATTTAACAGGCAAATTGATTCTGGTAAATTCTTGAGATTATTATTACTAAGATCTAAATATTTAAGATATCTGAGATTTCCAATAGATTCAGGTAATTTCGCTATTCTATTAATTTTTAAGTCTAACTGTCTAAGGTATTTTAGGGCTTCAATAAATTCAGGTAATTTCCTTAAAATTTTCCATCCAAAAACATGAGTACTAATCCCTGATAAATCTAAAGAGGTAACCAAGCCACCTTTTACTCTGTAATCAATCTCTTTAAATTCATTTTTGAAATGTTTAATAACTATAAAATTATTTAATATATCTGAAAGTCTCTGATTACTGAGACAGTTAATGTCTTTATTCTCAAATATTAATTGAAGACTTTCATTAAACTCATAAATATCGATATTCTTAATTTTTTCCATTAAGAAGGATGTAGCTTTTTCGTTAAGTATTCCACCTAAAGTAGATACTATTGAAATTAGACAAATTATAGATGTTTCATATTGGAAAGCCCATTTCATTGGATTTAATGCTTTTTCAATATAGTTGTTTTTAATTGCTTTTATTGCAGTATATCTAACTTTCTCATGTGAATCAGAAATTAGAAGATTTTCAAATAATTTAAAAATCCGTTCCTCTTTTGAACCAATTTTCACTAAAAATTCAATACTTTCTACTCGTAATTCAGCATCATCTGAATTATTAATTAAGGTTATTAATTGATTTATGGCAGATTTTTTTTCTAAATTTCCATCTTTAAATTCTTTATAAATTTGATTAGGAGATATTTTCATGAAAATAAACAATAATTCAATAACAATCTTAATATAGATGTGAAAATTTAATTAAGAATTTAAATTAATCTCGCAACCCTAATAATTTCAGTTTCGATTTCTTTTGGTTTCATCTCTTCGATAAAATGACCTATACGTTTAAAAATTTTAATATTACCTTTAAGCTGAAATAGATTTGCAATCCATTGCTCCATGACTTCAGATTTTCAATCAATATTTTATAATTAGTTCCTTTCTTTTTTCTAAATCTTTCAAAAATGGTGGAATTTGTTCAAACTTGTTGAAATTTAAATCTAACATTTTTAATTTCGATATTGAAACGATTGATTTGGGGAGTGTTTCAAGTTTATTGCCCCATAAATTTAATTCTTCCAATGATGTAAGTTTTCCAATCCATTCGGGTAGCTGTGTGAAATTATTCCAGCTTAAATTAAGTTGCCTCAAATTTTTTAAATATATCATTGAATTAGGTAGAGTTGAAAGGTGATTATTTCGTAGAGATAATATTTGTAATGATTTTAAGTCCCCAATCGAATCGGGTAAGTTTAAAATATCATTATCATATAAATCTAATATTTTTAATGAATGTAATGAAGAAATCCATTTTGGTAGTTTCTTAATTTTATTTCCACTCATGCCTAATTTCTTTAAACAAGTAAGATATTTAATATTAGATGGAAATTTTACAAAGTTATTCCATCCTAATTCAAGTTCTTCGATCGAACTATTAAATTTATCATTTATGGAAGATAATTTATTTCCATGTAAATCTAAATATTTTAGTGATCTAAGATATAAAATCGATTTAGGGATATTTTTCAGCATGTTATTTCTTAGATTCAACTTTTGGAGTTGAGATAAATTACCTAATGTGTCAGGAAGAGATCTTAACCGATTAGATTTCAAATTTAAGATTTTTAATGATTTTAGCTTTTCAATAGACTTGGATAGACTAATTAAATGATTATAACTCAAATCTATAGATATTATTGAAGTAGATCCATTTGATATCCCTGGTAATTTAATTAAATGATTAAATCTTAAATCAAAAGATTCTAATGATCTGAGTGATAAAATTGAATCAAAAAAATTTGGTAAGGATATACCTTGAGGATCTACATTAGATAAATCTAATTTTGAAATTAACCCTTTATCATTAATTTCATAGTTTATAAAACCATATTTAGTTTTTAAAAATGAAATGATATAATAATTCAATAAGATCTCAGCAAGATCTTGAGTAGTAAAAGTTTCAATTTTTCTTCTTTTGAAAGCATCTTTTAAATTATATTTATTATCTTTAGTGTATAATCTACTCAATTTATTAATAAGAATTGACTTTGAATCATCTGAATTAATCTTTGCCAGAGTAGATA
>JAHPYZ010000006.1:60120-94808 GCA_019058425.1 Promethearchaeota archaeon | reverse complement strand
AGATAACTTTGATTGCAGGCATATTTGTATCTTTTCGAATAGTTATCTGAACGCTTCCAATATTACCTAAAGTATCTTTTGCAAAAAAGATTAATGTCACAGGGCCATCTGGTTTTGTAGACCACATAGTTTGATTTATAGTACCTGTAAAGCCACAAGTATAATTTGAAAGACCATTATCTAAACTATACCAAATATTTTGTAGATTAGAATCAATTATATCAAGAGAAAAGTCAGGAGCAGTCTCATTGAAAGTTCCTCCATTAATTGGTGATAGAACATTAAGGATAGGAGCGATAATATCTTTACGCAAAGTAACCTCACTATACGCTAGATTATTTACAGTATCATTTGCCCAAATTCTAAGAGTTACTGTACCATTTCCCATCTCTTCCCATATCATAGGTTCAATAGAACCAGTCCATGTATTATTAGATGTACTATATGTTGCGTTATATAAATTATACCATCGCTCTGAGACGCCATGAATGTCACTAAAAATCACACTCACGGTTGGAGCATAAAAACCTACTAATTCCATGGGACTAGGATCAGTAATTTGGATATTTGGTGGAAAGATATCCTTCCGTACAGTTAATTGCCTAATTCCAATATGACCGAATGTATCATTTGCGTAAAAGATTATAGTTACAGAACCATTTAAAATTAATTCCCAGATATTTTGCTCAATATATCCTAACCAGGTTGAATTATCTGTACTGTAAGTACTGTTTTCTAATTGATACCATGTGTCATCTATTCCATCAGGATCAGTAACAAGAATATTAATACCACTTGGAGCAGACTTTCCAAATAGATCTCCTTCGTTTATTCCCGATATGGATATTCGAGGACGGCCTACAGAATCTTTTATAACTCTAACTACATCTAAATCCTCCCAACCTTTACTATCATTAACATAAAGGCTAATCCAGACATCTCCATCATTCATTAGATCCCAAACACTCTGATCAATAGAACTTGAATAGGTATAATTTTGAGTTTGTGTAATTCCATCATTTAAATTATACCACACCGTATCTGCTACACCTCCCGAAACATCATAAATAATCTCTGGAGCTGTGGCATTTATATACTCATCTGTGGAGGGAGAAGTAATAGTAATTAATGGAGAATCCCACCATCTTGGATTTTGATCTTCAATAGTAATTAAAGAATTATAGAGAGTTTGAGGTGTATCTCCAATACCGTCATCGTTATCATCTTCACCATAATAGTACGAGAAATAATTATGATTCCATGAATTAGGATTATAGAGACTTGTCCTTTGATCTATAGCCATATTTCCAATTATAGTGTTGTAGGTAAATGAGCCAGGATAAGTGGCATGATCATCAAATGAAGAAATGAAAATATTGTAATCACTACTCCCAGACACAGTATTATTATGAATAACTAGATTTTCTCGAGGAGTATATTCATCAGGATGATAGATTCCATATCCCCCATTATTATTTACAAAGTTATCTGATACAGTTGTACCATGATCAACTGCGATTGTAATTCCATGGTCGCCATTATCATTAACGATATTCTCATCAATTGTTGTATCTTGAGCCCAGAAAACTTGAATACCTCTTAGATTGTTACCTGAAACATTATTATTTCGAATATTTATGGTATTTGCAAATGAACCATCCACTATCGAAATTCCAGCTCTTGTATTAAATGTTACATTGTTATTTGAGATTCCTAAGAATGACGTTCCACTTGAACCAGATGTATATGTAAAATAAATACCCTCACGATTACCAGAAATTTGATTCTCTGTGATAACATTATTAGAACCTCCATCCCAATATATTGCTCCCCCATTATAATATCCTGCTCCTGAATTATCATTCAGTATATTATCTTCGATATAACAATTATCACACCTTGCAAACTGGAGCCCATTACCATTGTTATTACTAATATTATTATCTAAGATATTAATGTCATCACTAAAAATTGCATTAAATCCCCTATTATTAGATGTTATATTGCTCCATCTAACCGTATTGAAATCAGAAAATTCCATACTAACACCATCAGTATTATCCATTATATCACAATTTTGGATAACTATTGCCAGACTGCCTCCAGTAATACTAATACCATCGTTGTTATTTAATAGAGAGCAATCATCAATGATCCCAGACCAAGTGTTATCTATTCCTATACCGTAAGAGCTTGCATTATAAATCGTACAGTTACGTACTTCAAAATCATAAGTTTTTGAGTTCTCTATCAAAATACCAAAAGGATTCCCCATACAGTCTAGGGATATATTCTCAATAACATATTCTGAGAAAGTCGAGTCCCAGTGAACCCAATCATAGGCAGCATCTGCAGCTGACCAATTATTATCAATATGGATGAAACTAAAATCATTTTCAGTCCAAAATCCTAAGGTTTTTAGATTTATTTCTTCATCTATTGATTTCTGTCGATCTAAATCATTGTATTGCTTACTAATATTATTAAATCCATTAAAACTAAGTAGAATAAAAGCGATAATGCTGAAGCTAATTAGATTTTTTTTCATATTTATCAACTTGATTTTTGCCAAATTAGTTATGAAAGAATTAGGATTAACTTGTATTTATAGTTACTTAAAAAAAATGTAAAAAAAAATTATAAATCTTTAGTTACTCGCTTTTTTGAATAAACGTCTAGAAGTGTTGGTAGAAAAATTCTATATAATTTCTTATATATCTTTGAATTTTCTTTAATTGGATTTTTAGATGTGGGGAATCTAATCATATTTTTAATAGCTTTCTCAACTAAATTATATCTTTCACATCCTAAAAATCCTAAAATCGCTGCTCCCATAGCAGCACCATCTTTATTCTCTGCAACTAATATTTTTTTCTCTGTAACATCTGCAAAAATTTGAGCCCATAAATCACTATTCATTCCTCCTCCGTCGACTCTTAATTCAGTCGTTTTTTCACCACCCATTGCTTCTGTTGTTTGAAGATAATATCGAGCACCCAAGGCAGCAGATTCCATTATCGAACGTATTAAATGCGCTCTAGTATGATTCCAATCTAAACCATGAATAGTCCCTTTTCTGAAGATAGATAATCCCGTTAAAAAAAGTAATCCTCCACTTCCAGGCGGAATTTTTGCTGCTTCTGAAGATAGCATATCATACACATTTTTACCTTGCTCTTGACTTTGTTTAAGATGTAATTGTGAGAAATTATTCACAAACCATTTTAATGCATCACCTGATCCAGGATAAACACCCTCAATATTCCATTTACTCTTTAGAACAGATGGTAGTGAAAAAATTGGAAAATCTCCTGCGGGTTCAATAGGGTGATCTACAACATAATCCAAGAATGTTCCTGTACCCGTAGTGGCTTTAGCTTGACCTACATTAATAACACCTAATCCTAATGCTGAACATTGTTGATCACTGCCACCTATTATAATTGGAATGTTTTTCTTTAATCCTAAAACATCTGCAGCACTACTGGATAATTCACCAATAATCTCTCCAGGTTGATGCAATTCTGGCCAAAGTTCTATAGGTAAATCAAATCGTTCTGCTAGTTCCTCATCCCATTTAAGTGAATTATTATTTAATATTCCCCAAATACTAATTGATGGGTCTGTTACACATTCATCACATAATTTCATATATATATAAGAATCAGTGTGGATGATTTTTTCAGCTTTATTGAATAAATCTGGTTTGTTATTCTTGACCCAGAGTATTTTAGGAATCGATCTTCTAAGATCAACATCCTTTTTCCATTCTAATGCTGTATGTTCTTCTCTTTCATCCATCCAAGTTAGAGCAGGATGAAGCACTTCATAATTCTTATCAATAATCGTTACTGTTCCGCGAAGAAAAGTTGCTGAGATTCCAATAATATCTTCGGGATTAATTGTTCTTGCTACTTTGTTACATGTATTTCTAATAGCATTCCACCAAATTAGTGGATCTTGCTCAGAAATTCCTATTGGTTGTTTTATAACAGGATATTCTTCATAAGCTTTTGCAACTTCTTTACCATTAATATCAAATACAATCGATCTTGCTCCAGTTGTTCCAACATCAAATATACAAATTAAATCACTCATTTAACCACTTAAATTATTAATTTAAATTTTATAGTAATTTTATTAATAATTCAGATATATCTAGTATTTTATATTTTTCTTTTTCAGTTTCTTCAATTCCATATGCTAGTCCTAATTCGCACAGTGGGCAAGCTGAAATAAATATATTGGTTTGTGTCTCTTTTAACTCATTAATTCTATTTCGCGCTTCTTTAATAACTAAGTCCTTATCTGCCCAATGAGCTGTACCACTCCAACCACAACAATGTACATACTCTTTATTGTAAACAGGTTCAACTATTTCCAAATCTGGAACTTTATTAAGAATTCCTCTAATTGATTCAGTATCATTTAGATTTCTTGCTATTAGACAAGGATCATGTATTGTTATCTTCCCATAATCATCCGGAATTGCATTTTTTATTTGTAGTTTTCCATCATCAAATAATTTCTTAATATACTGAGTAATATGAATAATTTTCTTCTCAATTTTAATTTCAGCATTTTCATATCGCTTTGTTAATGTTAATATACAACCAGGACAATCTGATATAATCGTTTCAGCTCCTGTAGCTTGAATAAGTTCCTTATTTTCATTCGCGAATTTAATAGCAGTTTTCATATCTCTTATATTAAACGCTGGACCTCCACAACATACTTTCTTCTCAAGATTGGTTGAAAATTTGATACCTGCTTTTTTCAAAATTTGGATATTAGCATTTACTACATCAGGAAATTTCATTGATTCACATCCTATATAATAAAATACTTCATCATTCCCCTCAGTTTCTTTATTTTCTATTCCTTTCTCTTTATAAGTTTCATAGATGTTGTATTCTTCAATAGTATTGGTTTTGTTTAGCTTACCTATCTGTTGTTTACAATAATCTGGCATCAGCCCTTTATCATTTAAGTCGTCTCTGACAGTTTCTAAAAGCGATACAACAGAAAATTCGAAAGGGCACCATATCTTACAGTTTTCCTCATTAGAACATTTGTACATAAGATCAACAAAATCTTTATTTTCTTCTTTCGTTGGATCTATTTTTCCTATTGTTAAATAATAGCCAATTCGAGCCTTAAAAGCAGGACTCATTGATTCGGTTAAAGAACATTGTAGCGTACCACAATCAAATCTACACAAATTTGGACAAAGCATACATTTAATTAGATTATCCACGTCAGCTTTATATTCATCTTTTGGGTAAAAATTTATCTTTCTCTGCCTGAAACCCTTCATAATTCTTGAACGTGTCACTCTATCAGCTTTTTGAATTAGTGGTAAAATCCAACTATACTTTTTTAAAGTTTCTTCTACGCCCATTTATTTTTCACCTCTTTTCCAAGTATCTACATAAACTTTGCCAGGATTTAGAATATTTTGAGGGTCAAGTAATTGTTTTATTTCTCTCAATGTTTTTATTGATCTACCCCATTCACTCTCCATCCAATGAGATCTATTAATTCCAATTCCATGATGATGGGCGATTGAGCCGCCTGCTTTTAAAACAGCTTTAATTGTTGTATCCCAACATTTTTGGTAAAATTCTAGATCTGTTTGTTCTTTTCCGGGGGCGCCACCGAATGTGAAATAAATTCCAACCCCATTTGGATAAAAATGTGAAACATGAGCAGTAATCATTATTACACCTTCCAATTTCTTCACAGAATCCAATACAGAATGATATACATTAGAAGCATTGTCCCATAGCGAAGCAACTTCAATAGTATCAACTACAATTTTATATGTGGGCATTGAGGAGGTCTCTGTTACTTTAAATCTAGTATCAAACCAATGTTCTACAGGATGTACACCACAGTCTACTCCAGAGTTTTTCTCACATTTTTCCCTTGTTATTATCTCCTCTAAATCAACAAGTTTTGCATTTCCTTCACAAACAAATACTACCATGACTTTATCTTTTGCATTGTCTATATCTGGAAAATGTCTAATTGTTTCAAATTGATCATATATTCTTATTACGGCAGGATAAACATTTTCTCTTAAAATTTGTCTTGTTGCATTAAAAGAATCTTCAATGGAAGAAAAAGCGTATGAGAGGAGCGTTCTTTTTTCTGGTGCAGGCCAAATCCTTAGGGTGGCCTTAGTGACTATTCCAAGAGTACCGCTCCCCCCAATAAACAATTTGTCAAATTGAGGTCCCGTTGAAGCCCTTGGAGTAGTTTTAAAATCTATAATTTCACCTTGAGGCAATACAACCTCCATACTCAAGATAATATCTTCAATCTTTCCATATTTTGTACTGAATTGACCGGCAGCTCGATGAGAAATCCATCCACCTAATGAAGAAAAATAAAGGGATTGTGGTATATGTCCCGCTGTATAACCTTTTTTATTTAGATAACGTTCTAAATTCATTCCATTTATACCAGTTTGAGCTGTAACTATTAGATTTTCATTGTTTATTTCAAGAATTTTATTAAATTTCTTCATATCAACAATAATTCCACCACGAATTGGTATAGATCCACCGACGACTCCAGATCCTTCACCGTATGGTATAACTGGAATTTTCTTTTGATTTGCAAACTTTAAAATTTCGCAAATTTGTTCTACAGTTTCTGGCCACGTTATAATATCTGGTAATCCAGCTATTTGGCCTTGGAGTGCCCAATTAAATGCTATAAGTGAAGTATCCTTTGTATATGCTAAAATATCAATTTCTTCTGTTGAAACATTACTATCTCCTAAAATTTCTTTTAATTTCAATACTACCTTCTGTTTATCTTTAATTTCACAACGATTTTCTTTATAAATTAATTCAAAGTCTTTAAAATCCATAAATATCAATAGTTTATTTTATTATCTAGTTAAAATGATTAGGAATAATTTATAATTTTAGACAATATAATAATGACTAATAAAATCCCAAACATGGGAGAGAGTATATATGTTGGTTTAGTAAATTGTTTCTCCCGTAATCCTATTCACTTTTAAATGTCTAAATTTTGCTTTTTCTCTAATAGTTTCTTTGCTAGCCAATATCGTATCATAGACTTGCTGTGGAAATAGATATTTTGCTAAGTGCATTATCATTTCCTTAGTTTCGATACAATTAAACAGCTTTAAACTTTCAATTGAATATAATAATTCACTCACTAAATCATAGTTTGTATCAATAGAAAAATCAAGAAGTTCCAGATTTCTATAAATTCGAGATACAATATTTTTTAGGAGTTCGAAATCTTTTAACTTATCCAATGAATTATTCATATAATGACAGAAAAGAACATAATAAGTGGCTTCTGAAGAAACAAATCCATCTCGGAACTGCTTTATTCCTTCTGGTGTGATTCGTAATTCCAATTCGTCATTAATTGCTTTAATTTTTTCCTCGAGTCTACTGACTCCTAAGTGACGGTATAATTTTAAGATTACAACTAATTGAGATGTTTCCAAATTTTTTAAATAATTTGATTCAAAAAATTTTGGATCTGCTTTAATTATATTATTTATTTGTTCATAACTTAGGAATAATTTCATTAATTCAGTTGATTTAACGAAATAATAAGCTCCATCTGTAGCTTCTATAATAGGCGATTCATATCTATCTAACGCGTCATCATATAAATCTACTAAAAAATCCTTAATTTTTTGATCATCGAGATTCGTATTTAGATTTTTAGATAAATATATTCCACAATAATAAATATCTGGATTTTTTAATGTTACTAATGGAACATCTATCAACCATTCATCCAAATTCTCTTCTAAATATGATTTAATGTGAGAAAAATCAAACTTTTTCTGAAGGTGAAAGAAATAAATAATCCTGTAAATTAAATATAATATTTGGAGCTTAAACTCGGGTTCTTGAAGATCCTCAAGACTTTCAATTTTTTGCTTACTATCTTGGAATTTATCAATAATTTTTTCTTGAATCTGTACATATTTCTTTAGGTTCTCCCTCTTTTCAGTATCCCTATCGATTAAATTTTTCAAATTCCTCAGTTCCATTATAAATTCAATGGTTAGGAAACCTTCAGATTTCAATTTAAGCATTAAAGGAGCAACCTTTGTACCAATAAGATAATCTACAATTACTTCTAAAAATATTTCATAAATGATTGGTGCGACTTTTTTTTCATATAGTTCTAATATTGAACTAATAACTTTAATATCATTATTTCTCATTTCTAAAAATGGATCTAGAAATTCATTTTCGATGTGAGATTGATCAAACCCAATTTCTCCAAAACTTTTTGTAAGAAATGTTATAAGTTCTTCTAATTTTTGGGTTATATTACTCTCATTCACACTGCTCTCAGTAAAGAATTGATTAATTTTATCCCGGAAGTACTGATCTATATTATTATAAAAAAGATCAATTTCCTTAAAATACAAATCTAAGATGTTAAAGAGTCCTTGGAAAATCATAATCTGTAATTTTGGAATCTTAAATCGTGATTAATTACTAATAAAAGATCATTTTTAAAAAATTAATAGTTTATCCTTTTCTACTAAAAGAAGTAATACAAATACTCATACAAATATATTTAATTTGTTCATAAACTTTCCTTAAATTTTTATATCTCATATTATCGCTAATTTCATAAAATAATATAAAAAGTAAAAAACCTTCTTAAGCTCATAACTAGTTACTGTGATATTCTTTTAAAAACAATATTCATAATTAAGAAAGAAATAATGACAAACTCAATTTTTGGCACTTCTGGTATTAGGAGAGTATTTAAAAACTATTCTGAATCCGATCTTATGTTCACACCCATTATGAGCCTCGAAGTTGGTTTAGCATTGGGAACCTATTTAAAAGGAGGTAGCGTAGTTATAGGAAAAGACATTCGCACTTCTGCTTTACCAATAGAATATGCTTTAATTTCAGGTCTTGTTAGTTGTGGATGTCATGTGAAAACATTAGGGATCGTTACCACACCTACTCTTGCAGCATCTTTACGCTCTTTGGACGCAGATGCGGGTGTTGTTATAACCGCTTCACATAACACTCCAGAATATATTGGATTAAAACTGTGGAATACTTCAGGTGTCGGATTTTCACCAGAACAAGAAGAAGAAATATCTCGAATTTATGATGAAAAGGATTTCATCAAAATTGAGTATGATCAAATAGGAAAAGTAACTGAAATTAACGATATAAATGATATTCATATTTCAGATATAACTGATCAAATCAAATTTGATGGGAGGGAATTAAATATCATTGTTGACCCCGGAAATGGTTCAGCTTGCGATATTGTACCGAAACTTCTCTCAACTTATAATATTAACATTATGACTATAAATAGTCAAATGGATGGCAGATTCCCAGGTCGTCATTCAGAACCAAGTAAAGAAAATTTAATTCAAATTTCAAAGATTTTAAAAATTTCCGAACAAGAAGATATTGGGATAGCTCTTGATGGAGATGCTGATAGAGTCATTTTTTTAGACGAAATCGGTGAGATTGTTGATCCAATTCGATTATTAGCATTAATGGCAAAACATTATATATCAGAAAACTCCTTGTCTGATAATGAAAAGAAAGTTGTTACTCCTGTCAATTCATCAAGTTTAATAGAAGATGTTCTAAACCCTCTTGGATGTGAAATTATAAGAACTGAAGTTGGTGATATTAAGGTAGCACTAGCTTTACAAAAACACGGAGGATTTTTAGGAGGCGAGACATCAGGTACTTATATTTGGCCCAAATTTCATTATGGTCCAGATTCAATTGTAACCATTGCCACTATTCTTAAGATGATTACTCAATCTGGGAAAAATCTAATAGAATTATTGAAGGATATTCCAAAATAGCCTTATTATGCTGAGAAATTTAGATTAGTGAAAGATATTCCATTTACAGAAGAAATCCATCAAAAAATCATCAATGTTATGAAAGAATGTTTTGATGATTTAGGAAAACAAAAAATAAACGTTAATAGAATGGATGGATGTAGATTCGATTTTGAAGATGGATGGTTATTAATAAGACGCTCCGGAACAAGTCCATATTTAAGAATATCTGGTGAATCTACAATAGATATAAATCATTCTATAGAATTAAATAATAAAGCAAAGAAAAAAATGCAAGAGTTAAACTTAATTTAGACTTTTTTAGTATATTTATCTAGCTAAACTCCACTTACCTTTGTTAAAAATTTCGGTGTATCACAATTTATACCATATACTCGAGATATTTCTAATGTTAATAATTGGATTGCTAAAATCATTAAGATAGGCTGTAAATCTGGAACAGTATTTGGAATTTCAATGCCATAAGATACTGGCTCTGGAACATTTATATTTTCTAAATACTCATATATCCCTATGATAATAGCTTCTCTTTCTTTTAAACGCTTTAATAAACTTAGGAGTATTTGCTTTCTCTGATCGTTTTCATAAGGAATTATAGCTAAGATACCAGTATTCGAATCAGCTAGAGTTATGGGTCCATGAGGAAATTCTGCGGTCGAATAAGCTTGTCCAAATATCCTAGATCCTTCTTTGAGTTTTAGAGAAGCTTCCATTGCGGTGGCATATTCAGGACCACTTCCAAGGATAAAGCAATAATTAATATTTTTGAAATAAATTGCATGTTTTTTTATTTTTTCATGAAGAAGAGGTAATATTGAATGAATTTTATCTGGAATTCTTACTAATTCAACCCAAATTTTATTATATTCTTCATTTACTACGGTCTTATTCTCTCTTGCGATTTCAAGTGAAAGTATAGCTAATAAAGCTAAACTTGAAACATATGTTTTAGTGGCAAGCACAGATTTCTCCTCTTTGCATTTTAGACCAAAATTGAAATCGCAAATTTTTGTCAAATCTGAATTCAAATCATTAGTTATTCCAATTGTTAAGCATCCCATATTTTTTGAGATCTCGATTGAATTAATCGTATCCTTTGTTTTTCCACTTTGAGATATGGCTATAACACAATCTTCTTTAGATAGTATTGGTTTAATCAAATAAAGAAACTCCATTGAAAATTCTGTAAAAGTTGGAATTTTAGTTAATCTGTTAAACATATAAGACATTGCATATCCTGCATGATAAGAACTACCAGCCCCAATAATATAAATATGGTGTGTTTTTCTTTTGACAATTTCTTTAACTAATGTGGAAATCAAATCCTTTTGTTTAAGGACTCTCTTTAAACACTGAGGAATTTCAAAAATTTCGCTTTGTGTATATCTTCCCAATTTCTGATCAATATTATTCGTTTTCTCTTGGTTCATTTGAAATTGACACTTTAATATTAATTATATTAGCACTATTATCCTAAATTCAATAATCTTAAAATACTTTTTAAAATATCTTTATATGTGTGTGGAATATTTGGTATAGTCTCCCGAAAAGATATAAATATTGGTAAAATTGCTTTAGAAGGTATAAAGCGTTTAGAATATCGCGGTTATGACTCATGTGGAATTGTAACTCAATATGATTCTAAATTGTTTGTCAAAAAAGATGCAGGAAAAATTGATGTCATCCACAAAAAACTTAAGTTAGATGAGTTTCCAAATGAATCTAAATTAGCATTAGCTCATACTCGATGGGCAACTCACGGAGCTCCTACAAAAATAAACAGTCACCCCCATTTAGATTGTAATGATAAAATCGCAGTTATTCATAACGGGATACTTGAAAATTTCATTGAGTTAAGGGAAGAATTATTATCTAAAGGCCATATTTTTAAATCAGAAACTGATACTGAAATTATACCCCATTTAATAGAAGATAATTTGAAAACAAATGGAGATCTAAAAATTGCTGTAGCAAACGCAATAAAGAAATGCATTGGTGCCTATGGGTTGGCTATTTGCCATGCTGATTACCCAGATACTATTATAGCTGTCCGTCGGGAATCACCTCTCATAATCGGAATAGAAGATGGCAAAACAACTTATTGTGCTTCAGATATCCCTGCTTTTCTTCCATATACTAATAAATGCTATATATTAGAAGATGATGAGATGGCAATTTTAAAAGCTGGGACAGTAGAATTTTATGATGTTAATAATATTAGTGTTCCTAAACAAAAAGAGATTCAAAAGATTGATTGGAGTATTAAAGCAGCAGAAAAAGGGGGCTATAAACATTTTATGTTGAAAGAAATTTATGAGGAACCAACAGCTCTAAGACAAACAATGAAGATCTCAAATGATTCTTTAAAAGATTTTGCTGAAACTTTACTATCTGCTGAAAGAATATATATTACTGCTGCTGGAACTTCTTTCTATGCTGCATTAGCCGGCAAGTTTATTATTACAAAATTTTTAGGGAAGTATATTCAAGCAATCGAATGTTCTGAGTTTAAAATAGAGTTAGAGAATTCATTGGAAGAGAATTCTATTATTATTGCTATTTCCCAATCAGGTGAAACTATAGATTTGATTGAAGCAATTCGATGGGCAAAAGAATCGAAACAAAGAGTAAAAGTACTTTCTATTACTAATATAGTAGGATCAACTATTACTAGACATTCCGATAAAGTTTTAATCACTCAAGCAGGACCAGAGATCGGAGTCGCTGCAACAAAAACTTTCGTTACGCAAATTTTAGCACAATCTTTAGTGGCCTTGGAAATTGCAAAACTGATTAGAACTGAATCAAACGATGAAATCCAGAAATATTATAACGCTCTATACTCTACTCCTAAAGTTATAGAGAATTTTCTTGAGAAAAATATTGATTTAATTAAATATATTGTAAGAAGTTTAGAAAAAAATCTGAATTTCTTCTTTTTAGCGCGAGGAATTTCAATAGCTACTGCCAAGGAAGGAGGTTTGAAATTAAAAGAAGTTGCATGTCGTTTTATTGAAGGATATTCAGCTGCACATGCAAAACATGGGCCAATATCCTTGGTGAGAGAAGGATATCCTATAATATTTATTGCACCACCAGATAATACATATGAACGATTAATTGGTAATTTAATGGAGTTTAAGTCCAGAGGGGGTAAAATAATCTCATTAGTAGTAAAAGAAGATAAAAAAATAGCGGATTTGAGTGATATAACTATTCGAATTCCCCAACCAGGAGATAAATATCATACTCTTTTTAGTCCAATAACATTTATTCCAGCTCTTCAGCTTTTAGCATATTATGCAGCATTAGAACATAATCTGGATCCTGATAAACCGTTAAATCTAGCCAAAACAGTTACAGTTCATTAATTTAATAGAATGGATTTCTTTTTTTTTTAATACCTTTAAATGGATCATTATAATAGAGAGTATTAGGAGCTACATCTTCTACAACTAATGTGTGTGCCCCTATTACGGAATTTTCTCCAATTTTCTTTCCACACATAATGCTGGTATTTATACCAGTTTGGACATTTGGGCCTATAATGGCTCCTAATTTTCTACGACCTGAATCTATTTGCTCACCTTTTATAGTTACCCATACATTCTTATTATCAAAACGTAAATTTGAAATCTTTGAACCAGCACCAAAGTTTACATTTTCACATATAATCGAATCTCCAATATAATTAAAATGTGGAATATTTGAGTTAGAAAATATAATAGAATTCTTGACTTCACTTATACCTATGTGACATTTATCTCCAATGGAAGTATATGGTCTGATAAAAGCATTTGGACCAATCAAAGTATTTTCTCCAATATAACATGGTCCTTGAATATATGATCCTGATCTAATTGTAGATCTCTCTCCAATATACACGTTCCCTGAAATCTGGGTATTTTCTTCAATATTCCCTAATATTTTCTTTTCAATTTTGTCTAAAACAAATTTATTCGCATCTAAAAATTGCCAAGGTAATCCTATATCACTCCAAAAGAAATTCTTATTTATATATCCCTTAATTCTTCCATTAAGTTGATTTATTAAAATTTTCATCGAATCAGTAAATTCATATTCCTCTCGAATAGATTTTTCAGTCATTTCTATTGCTTGAAATATATTAGAATTGAAAATAAAAACTCCAGCATTCGCTAAATTTCCTACATTCATCTCTCTTGAAGGTTTCTCAATTATTTTTTCAACAAATCCTTTAGAATTTAAAGAAATAATACCAAATTCTTCAGGATTTTTCACTTCATTTAATAAGATTATCCCTTCCACTCTTTTTTCATTGAACTTATGAACAATTTCTTTATAAACTTGAGGCTCTACTAATAAATCACCATACATAAACAATAAAGATTCATTATTCGCAAAATTTTTACCATATCCAAAGGCATGAGCTGTTCCTAATTGCTCCTCTTGTTTGATATATTTAATTTTTATATCAAATTTCTCTTTTCCATCTCCAAAATACTCTTTAATTAAATTATCTTTATATCCAACAACAAGTAATATCTCTTTTATTCCCGCATTCTTTAATCCTAATATAGTATGCTCTAACAAGGGTTTTCCGGCAATTGGAATCAAAGGTTTTGGATGTGTAGAAGTGATTGGCCTTAATCTTTTTCCTTCTCCAGCGGCGATGATAATCGCTTTCATATAAAGCACTAGGTTATAATATTATTAAAAATTTCTTACGATTTTGAAAAATTATTTAGTAATCTTTCTCAATGCTAAAAATATGTCCATTCCATCCTTTTAATTCTATATATAAACCATATTTATACAAATCTTCTCCATTGTAAGTATATGATTTCTGACTAAGTAAATCTGTGAATGTCCATTTGTGAGTGTCAAAATGAAAAGGACTTATTCTTACATGAGCTTTTGATGGATTTGGACTATAATTAACAACAATAAGTCGATAACTATCATTTATCCACCATAAATATGATATTATATTTAAAAATGAAGAATCATCAGAAACAACCGATTCTGTTTTGCATAATGCCCAACTTGCACTTCCAAATTCCCTTCCTGGTATGGACTTCAATAATTCCGCGTAGAAATCTACTGAAATTTTATCTTCTTCTTCAAGTGGATTTCTTCCTAATTGGACAGGTATTTTTATTTTATTACCCCGAGTTTGACCTTCATAAATTAATCTTGCCCCTGGTAATGTTAATGCTATGAGAGCTGCTGCATGTGATTTATCCCTTCCAAACTTTTCTATAGCCCTTAACTCATCATGATTCTCAATAAATCTCAGAAGTTTGCTTTGATAAGCCCAATCTGCTTTTAAATGATCTCGAATAGAGTTCGCACTTTCGTAGGCTAGTCTTTCATATAGTTTTTTATCATAACAGAAATCAAATCCTTGTTGTAGAAGCTCCCATTCCATATCCCAATATACTTCTGCTATAAATAAGAAATTAGGATTTTTTAGTTTTACAGCAGGAATAATCTCTTCCCAGAATTCTTTATCAGGAGAAATTCCTACTTTTTCACCCCAGGTTCTATTAAACACTTTATTAGTCATCAACATGGCCATATCACAACGAACTCCATCACAAAGTCCTGCTATTTCTATGAGAGTTTTAATTGTTTTTTGACGAGCCTCTGGTGAAAAGGCATTAATCTGAATAACATCAGTCCATGGAGGAAAATTAGGATCCCGTCCATAAGCATAGACAGATTCACCAATAGAGAAATAATCATAAGGCTGAGCCATTAAATCAGCCAGAGTTCCTTCAATAAAGAGATTAGATTCAAAAGTCCATAAAGAATCGACTGAAACATGGTTTGGAACATAATCCAATATTAAACGGATATCCTTCTCAGCCAATCTTTTTTTAATCATCTTTAAGCCATCAACGCCTCCAATACTATTATCTACGTGATAATAATACACAGAATATGGAGATCCTACAACATCTTCATCCTTAAAATCATATAAAGCTTTATGATATTCCTTTTGTAAATCTGGATGCTCAAGAGCTATTTTTTTACTTGCTGGACTTCTTTCCCATACTCCCATTAACCACACAGCATCAAAATTCTTTAATTCTTGGTCAAGAACTTGATCTGGAATATTTGCTAAAGAAATTTCATCATTATAACTGTCAGATAGGGAATGAAGCCAAGGCCATGTATTTATTTCATAGATTCTTGGATTATTAATTGATTCTAGAGATTTGTTTGACATTTTTTTATATAACTTCCTATCATTCAATTCAATAAATGGAATTATTTTGGATTGCTTTCTTTCCTAAAAGAATAATTATAAATTTACTTATAATCATAATTATAATAGAAAAAATAATATATATTTTGGTAAAAAATGAGTGAAGAGAAAGAAGCCTTACGGAAGTTAATAATGCTCATATCTGATTTGCGTGCAAAGGATGAAGAGCGTTATGAAGCTCACGTAAATTTTATGAACGAAACTATCAAAATGATTAGCGCCATTGAATCTCAAATGAATAAACATTGGAGTACTGTATTAGAATCCTTAAGCGATTTAAATGAAAGTATAAGTGCTAACTTAGATTCTCTGCTGACTGGAATTAATCCAAAAGGATTAAGAGAGACTTCAAAATCATTAAAGGAAATCATGGATACAATGAATAAAAGTGTACAATCAATGAATCTTGAAAAAGTATTAAGTGAATTAAAAGTTTTGAAGGCAGGAGGAGTCACATATGTACCCGCAGCACCAGTTGCAGTAGGACAACAACCTGAAGCGATATCAGCTGATATTAATCTAAAGCCAACCGGTTTAAAGGTTCCAGGAGACGCTACAACAAAAGCTTCTAGTGGAGAACCAGAATGGGTAGATCCACATGAAAAAGCGAAAAAGGAAAAAGAGGAGGAAGATCAACACTTACTAAAACCATCTGATTTCTTTGGTATGTAATCTAATTAATTCAGCTATACAAATCCATAAATGAATTTAATTTTGCTTTTGTTTGTTCTATATTTTCACCAATCTTTTTAAATTGAATACCAGTTGAAGGTATTCTAAGTTCAGTTCTGATTTTATTTTTCATTAGTTCATAACAATTAAAATTAATATTACAATCAGATAATTGATTAATAATAAAGCCATCAGCTTTTACTTTTTTTACATACTTTAGATAAGAATTTGTTAATGCCTCACAATTATTTAAACATGCTAATCCTTTTTTTGCTGAGTTCAAAAGGAAACGGGCGTATTCTTCAATTGGATCAGAATTCTTGGATACTGGAATTTCTTCTAATAATCCTAGTAAATCCCAATCCGAATATAAGACCTTTCCTCCTAAATCATAAATTATTTCTTGGGCTTTTGGTTCCCAACCATTAAATATAGGAGATAACAAGATTTTTGGCATATTTGACACATCCATTCCCACACCTCTTTTGATACGTTCTCTCATTTCCTTTACTAGTTGGCTAATATTTTCCAGATATCTTTGAGCATTAGAATTGTAATCTTGAAAAGAAATTGTTAATAATGCCAATATTTCTGCAAAGGTAGCAGGATTACACGGATAGAAATCGGAATTACTGATCTCATCAATAATTGATTTATAATATCTCTTCACCTGATTACCTATTCGAAATTGTTTATTTAAACTGTTATCTGTGACTATATTACCGGTTATGTTCTCAATTTCCACAATAGCTTTTTTTATATTATCAACCAATATTTTTAATATATTTTCTTCATCATCCTTTTCTAGTGGGGGTATTTCTACCCAAATTTGATTTGGAACTAGAGTTTTTAAAGATTTAAGGTATTTATTATATTTATCGCATCTTAACGTGAAATTTAAACTAGAATCACACATATTTGCTTCAGAAACATTCATTCCATAAATAGATTTAATACCATAACAAAAATCTGATAAATTATTTTTAGAAATTGCAATATCATAAAATAAATTATATTTCTCATTAATCGAATTAATCACATCATTTAAAACGTTGTCCACTATTTTGAGAAAATCTACTTGACGTGCAATTCCTAATAATTTTGTTGTTAAATTCCAACCAAATAAGCTTGTAGCCGAATTTAAAGCGAGTAGATAAAGATTAAGCTTAAATTTTTCCATTCGAATAGGAAATACAGGAATTGAATCTGCTGCATAAACTAAATCAGGAAATCCTGATGCTACTGATATTAGAGTCTTTTTTTCTTTTGATTTCTTTTTTTGTAAATATTCTCTCCCCGTCAAGAAATTATATGCAATTTTCAAGACTGATGTAAAGTTTACGACATCGTCAGCATAAATACTCATATCTATATAATCTCCAAAGTACTCAAAATAATTACAATTCCAATTCACAAACTATCTTTATTATTTTAATATTCTTTTTTTAAAATATTATTAACATTCCTAATTCATCAATATTGATTATTAAGTCTTTTCCATTTTTACGATTTCTTCTACCAACTAGACTCAGTATCTTAAATATATATATAGAAAAAACTGCTCTCTATAAAATAAAAATTTGGTGCCGAATCTATTTAAATGAACCTAAGATTTAAATATTTCCGTCAATATGATTCAGTAAAATATCCATAAAGGATTTAGTTAGATTAAAATTAATATACAAGATTGAAATCCAAAATGACAGAACATAAAATTGAATGGAAAGAAAGCCTGCTTAAGAGTATTATTTATAGATCAATTACTTTAGTGTTGGGTACCCTAACCACTTACTTTATAACAGGGAGTATCGCTGTAGCAGCAGGCGCAGCTTTATTAACTGAAGCGGTGCAGAGTGTAAATTACTTTGCTTATGAGATGGTATGGAGTAATCTATCAAGAAGGAGGCTTGAAAAAAGAATACTTGAAAAAATTGGAATGAGAGAAATTGATTTAAAATTGGATTTTTCATCTATCAAGGAATTAGCCTATCAATTATCTCAATTAGATACATTTGTCCCTGAAATATATTCCTCTACAAAAAGAATTTTCAATAATATGTTAAAGAATGAAAGTTTAGCGGAAATACATGAAGAAATCGAAAAATACAAACAATATTTTAAGACTGTTCATTCAGGAAGAAAATTAATGATTTCAAAAGAAAATAACAATCAACCTGATTAAAAATCTTTATCTTGATAATTATTTATTATTTATGCAAAAAATTAAATATCCTTATTATTATTAATAATGTAGATAAAAAAATGATTTGATATCCTTTTAGCGTAATTAATCCCTTATATTGACTTGAATATTAAATAGGATTTTACAAAAAATTTTTTTTTTGCCTTTTATTAAGGATTTTATTTAAAAATCAATTCAGTTAAAGAGTTTGATATAAACTCTAAGGGGAGATTAAGTATTTTATGTTAGAAATTCAAATTAAAAAGCTAAATTAGTTAAAGGTGATGATATGGGTACAGATGAAGAATTTATGAAAAAAGTATATGAAATTATAACTGAATTAAAGCTTCCTCTAATAGACGAAAGAGTTCATGATAAAGTCAATTTAAAATCCAGTAATGCTATAACTACAATTAAATTTGTTTTTGAACAAGATGAAGCAATAATACGTGGTTTTCTGGGCTTAGCAGAATACTTCCATACAATAGTAATCAAGCAAAAAAATAACTTTTATATACCTCATGATCATAAATTATTCATTTTAGAGAGTATCTGATATTAATTAGCCAATTTCTCTAACTTAGGTTAATTATTGGTTTTTCTAATATTTGGATAGAATTATCAAGATAAGTTAATAAAAGTGATGATTTGAATGAGTAAATATTATTGTACTAAATGTAAAAAGTATCATTATAGAGGTAGGATTTATACAGAACATCTAAAATATGAAAAAGAAGAAATAAAAAAAGAACTCTACCCTGATAATAATGACATAAAGATAAGTTATAAGAAACTTAGACCAGTTGCTAAACGACAATTACATAGATTAGTCAAAAAAGCAAATAATTCTGATAATCACGATCTTTACAAAAAAGAGATTATTAAATTGATAAGAAATGAAAAGAGGAGGTAAATGTGACAGATATTTATAACACTGATGAAAATGTAAAAAATGTAAATAGATTGGACTATAGAATAAATAATATTGTAGCTACAGCAAAAATAGATATTAATGAGAGATTAGATCTAGTCAAACTAGCACGTAAATTACCTGATGCAGAATATTTTCCAGAACGGTTTCCCGGTTTAATTTATCGACAAGACCATCCACGAGCTACATTTTTAATTTTCTCAACTGGTAAAATGGTAATAACTGGTCTTGAATTTGTTAGTGAAGCAAATATTGCAGTAAAGAAATTATTAAAAAAAATAAAAAAATTTGGTATTAAAATAGCGGAACCAGAAATATCGGTCCAGAATATAGTTGCAAATGGAGATTTACATACTCTAATAGATTTAAATAAAGCAGTTTTAATATTGGATTATGTAATGTATGAACCTGAAGTTTTTCCGGGATTAATTTATAATATGAAAAATCCTCGGGCTGTTTTCCTTCTATTTTCAACAGGCAAGTACGTTTGTACAGGTGTGAAAAAAGAAGAATTATTAGAAGAAGCAATTTTGAAGTTAGAAGAAGTAATGAAAAATATGAAAATTGCAGGAGAAGAAGTTATTGAAGAAGAATTTGAATTAAGATTCATATAATAAATCAAAAAATATCATAAGATTGGTGGTTTTGTTATAAATCATTAGAATTTGATTAAAGTAATTTTCCTAATTTTGGAACAATAATTCGATGAATGAAGGTACTTGGAAGAATAGGAATAATAAAAAAATTCTAATGTTTTCTTAATACTTTTTTTAAAATGGATTTATTGGAATCTGGATAATATTGGGAATATTTTATAATTTTCTTCTTAATAATTCCATCCAATAATTTAGAGAGTTCAATTAAAATCCTATTTTCATTTATATGATTAAAATCCATTAAATATATTAGATCTAAAATTGTTTTTTCGAGATCTGAATATTTAACTTTTCCATTAATGATTCCAAAATTAAAGAAGGCATTTTTAAACCTTAGAAACCTAAATTTCTTACCTAAAATCTTTATATGTTTTCTTTTTAATAATCGGTCATTTATTAAATAGATATATCCCTCATGATTTTCATAATCAATATTTACCAAATCTAATGCGGTGTAAAGTCCATAATACCAATTGTTAACACCTATATGATTTAAAGCCTTTGCGACAAGTTCTAGAATAGTATATTTTAAAATATTTTTGGTTACTTCATCGATAGACTTTACATAATAAATATCATCTAAGATATTTACCAAAAAACCACGAGATATCAAATAATCACTTACAAGTCGAGGATTATAATATAATTCTATACAATATTTCCTTAACTCATCATTGGTTATGAATTCCTTCTTATCCTGTCTTATTTTATTTAAAACCCGATTCATAAATCTATTTTATAGATTTTATTAAATTTCAGTTAAAAATTATTAATATTGCAATAATTATATTTAAGAAACTATGATTTTTATGTCTATCTGGTAAGAATTTAATTACTAATTCGTATTAAAAATGAAAATAAATATTTATTTTAAAAAAACCAGTTTAGAATTAAAAATATATAATAGAATGATGTATTCCATTACTATGGTTGAGGATTTGAATCAGGATCAGGATATAATTTTAGATTTGGTGATATTTATTTGTAGGAGGGTCTTTTCAGTTAAATTATATTTTGACCTAAAGATTTTCCAATAATATAATTCTTCTTTTGATCTTACCCTAATTGATGAAGTAATCTGCTTATGATTTTCAAAATCTTCATTTGATATTTTATCTTCAAAATAATTACGATATAAATATTGACTTCCTGCTCTATCAGGAAATTTTTGCTTCCTTCTCCATATAAATTCCTCTGGTATATCATCTTCGAATGCTTTTCTAAGAATCCATTTATAAACTTTCCCATATTTATTTTTAAATATTTTTAGCTCTGGAGGAATACTAAAGGAAAATTCAACCAGTTTTCTATCGAATAAAGGGGCTCTCGCTTCAATTGAAAAGTGATAAGGTATTCTATCAATTCTCTGCAATCCAGTTTTATACTCCATATTTATAAGATTTAATATTTCTTGATTTAATGAATTCTTTATTTTAGGATTTGCAAGATATTCAAATCCAGCAAAAAGTTCATCTCCCCCTTCACTTGTTAGAAGAACATTAATATTACTATTTCTTTTGATATGTTGAGACAAAATGAATATGGGAATTGCTTTACGAATTAAATTGGCATCATAAGTTTCTAACGCATAAATAACTTCAGAGATAACTTCTAAAATATCTTTTGGAGCAATTTTAACAATAAAATGATTTAAATTATAATTTTTAGCAAATTCTTTAGCAAATAATAAATCTTTTGAACCTTCAGTTCCAATTATAAAAGTCTTTAAATTTGAGACGAGATCCTTAGCTACATGAGCAATTATTACTGACTCAATTTCACCATTCAATAATAAGCCTACTTTCTCTCCCTTTTGAATATTATTCGAAATTGCTTTTCTAATTAATTTATTCAATTTTTTTTTTAACTTATTTACAAATTTTACTGATAATGAATAGTCATTTACGAAATTTTGAAATTGAAAGAATTTTCTTTCTCTTCCTGAAGATGATATAACATATCCAGGAGCTAAATGTATTATATCTTCATTTAAGGGTGCTAAAGCTTTTAGTTCGGATGAAACAGCAAAAAAATCATTTGTCTTACAATAATAAAGCGGTTTTGCTCCAATAGGGTCTTTAAAAGCAATTAATTCGTTATTAATATACAAAATACCGCTATAAGACCCTAAAACTTGAGTAAAGATTCTTATTCCAATTTGTCTATATCCATCTAATAAACTTACTAAATTTAGATTTGAATTCTTAATATTATTATTGAATTTAATAAATTTATTACTAAATTCATTTAAATTGTAGATAAAACCATCTATAACAATAAGATCTTTATTATCTTCACTAAAAGCAAAATTAAGAGTTTGGCTATTGTTTAAAGGTTTATCTTGATAAAAAAATAAATATAATGGGAATTTTTCATATACAAAAGTCTGTATCGATCCCCTATGCTTTAGTTTAGAAGCATACTTTTTTAGTCTTTTTCTATTGATTTTTTTCATTTTTTCTTTAATTAGTACTACAAATATTCCTGCCAACTTATTTTCCCTCGAAATTATACTTATTTTTGGTTTTTTGAATATATAATAAATTGAACTACATAATTTTCCTTCTTTACAGGAATCTTTACTTCTAGAGAGGGATCAACCAATCCTGATAATATGAAATTTTCTTTTTTCGAATCTTTTAAATAATTAACTAAACATAATGTTCCATACTGCCATAAATAAAATTTATACAAAAATCTTGTTGAGAGGTATCTTTTCTTTTTTTTTACATTGTTATATATTTTATTTGCAATTACTAAATCAAAAGGGGAATTTGTATAAATAAGATCATGAAGTGATGCTCCATTTAGAATATCGAGAATATATGTTGAATAATTAGTTTCTTTCTCAAAGTGCTCCTCAAAGGATTTCAATATATGTTTTGATTTATTTGCAATATAAAAATGTGCTGATGGAAACATCCACCTAAATAGTGAATAAATAGCTATTAAATCTTTACCTATTAATAGAATTCTTTTTAATTCTTTGTTTTGAGAGAAAGTTCTGATTATCTCTGTCAAAACTCGGTATTCTTCATTTTCACCTAAAATGGATCCAATATTATCTACATCTAATATTATTCCATTTTTCTCTTCTAAATTATGTAATTTAACTTCTTTATGCAACTTCAAAAATTGTAAACACCTTCTTTATTATTTAATTGATATTGTATGAAAAATTAACCACGGATTACTAAAACTATAATCGTACTAAACTTTTATTACCCTTATGTATACTAGAAAGGCAAGAGCATTTTCTACATAAATAATTTAGCAATTTTAATTTAGTACTTATAAAAATCTCTATGTAATTGAGACTTATATCGAATAATCTACTAATATTAGTATCTTTATACTTAAAAATATTTTTATTTTTAAATATCGTTATAAATTTTAACAAATTTACAAAATTTGTTTCAATTTTTGAATATTTTTTTTGAATTCCGAAGATTGGCTTTTAAATCTCTCTAGTAGCAATGTCGGAATCCAATTTTGTTAATATTTCTCTGAAATCATCAATTGCTTTATACTAATTATTTCATCATTCTTAATATTAATCTTCGATTAAAATTTTTTCTTTTGGGAAACCCTCTTTAATAAGAAATCTCTTTAATTTAAAACGATGATCTCCTTGTACTTCAATATAATTGTCTCCATATGTTCCACCAGAAGCACATTTTTTTTTAGCTTTCGTGATAAGATTATCTAAATCAATATTAGGACTACCATTAAACTTAGCAATAGTTACCTTCTTACCCCATCTTCGTTTTTCATTATATATTCTTATTTGCTGATCTTCGGCTCCCAATTTTTCGCAGATACATAATTCCCTTGGAAAACTACATATCTGACAAATATTATCATCTTTTATTTTGATATTCACCTCCATTACTGTTCTATGTTATGATTAAACTATTTATAAATATTTAACTTGGAATGAAGATAATTTTCCATTTTTTAAAATTATCTCTCGATATGCACCAGCTTTTTTCAGTCTTTTAAAGGATTTTAATCCTAATGCTGGGGTTTGAACTACGAATGGATAATATCTTTGAATATTTTTAGTATTATTGCAAAACTCAGAGTAAATATCATAAAATACAGCTACATGAGAATCTTCATCATTATCATGACTAGGACTATTCTGAGTAATTTTATTCAATCTGTATTCATTTAACATGTGAGTATGACCCGATATTGTAAGAGTAGAATAATTATAACAAAAATCAATCAATTTCTCCCAATGTGATGAAATGGTTCCATATTTTATATTAAATTTATCATCAATCCGAGCTTTTTCTCTCTTTTGTTCACTATTAAAATTTGATTCTTTGAACTGACTGATTTTGATTTTCATCATTTTTTTAAACATCTTTTTTATTCGACTTATAATACCTCGTTTCTCTCTTGTATTTATAGGGGGTGCATGTAAACAAAGTACAACTTGAGTTTTTTTATTAAATTTAGACTCAACAATATTATTTAAAAATAATATCTGCTTCTGAGTAAGACCTGTTAGAGAAGGGCTTCCCGATATGAAGTCAGTCATTTTTTTATAGGAATCAGCTCCTGTATTTAAAAAGATGAATAAATAATCACCTAATTTTAAATAATAATCTAGTGTAGAGTTTATTTCAGATAAATATCCTTTCAAAGCATTCTCGCTCTTCAGAATAGCTTTTATTGGGGAAGCAGAATATTCATCTTTTAGTGCTTGAGCTTCAATTTTTTTTAATCCTACTTTTTTATATATTCCACCCCAATTTAAATCATATTGCCAAGGACGATAATCATGATTGCCAGGAATTGTAAAGATAGGACATAATATTTCTCTTGTTCGTTTAACACCTTTTTTATTAATCTGATCTATGTTTAAAAGAATATCTTTGAAATGCTTCCAATTACTATTCTTATATGCAAAAATACTTTCTTCATTAGATGTGTTCATACTTATATTAGTAAAATCTACAATATCGCCGGTAATTATAATAAAATCAATTTTATTTTGCATTACTTTTTTATTTATAATCTTTACAAATTTTCTAAAAAGATTGTTAGGATTAATCAATCTTTTCTTAAATGAGAGATCAATGTCGAAGAGAGATTTCCTAATGTTACCTTTTTCTTCTAATCTTATCTGATTAGTTTCTATTTGATTAATTTTTTTTATATTTTTAATTCTATGGGTACGATACATTTTCTTTATTTTATCAAACATTTCGTCATTTCTCGCAGCAATGTGTAAATCAGTTGCCTGTATGATATTGACATCTCTCCAATCATTTTTTGAAATTACAATTGAGTGATAATTTATTATTTTATCCAAATTTGATTTTTCAAATAAAATGTCAAACATTATAAACTTTCTGGCTGATAAAAACTCTAAAATCTCATCAGTTAATTTAAATTCCACAGAAATTTTATAGAAATGATCTAAATCACCAAACACATCTAATCTTCTCAAATAATTCTGTGGTTTACAGTATTGGTCATTCAAATATAACGAGTCATTGATCTTTATTGGTTCAGTGGATCTTATGTCTATGATATTGGTGATTATTGGAAGTCCTCTAAAAGCTCGAGGTTTTATTTTTTTTATTTCTTTCTTTTTTATTTTTACAGTCTTTGTTTGTTTGACTCCAAATTTATCTAATTCTTCAATTGAAATCTCAAATTCTCTCACTTTTTTTTTTAAAGAAAAAATAGATTTTATTCTTTTCCAAAAACGTTTAATTTTTTTTTTTAAACCTCTTTTTTCCAGAAGTTGCTTTATTTTCCATCTATATTCAAATATAGGAATAAGCTTAAAGCTATTTTTTAATAATTCATTTAAATTTATTGGATCTTTTATGTTTGAAATAATTAATAAATCAGTTTTAAACTCCTGTTGGCTTATTTTGGTGTCAATATTCAATATTTGGGGATGTCCGATGTTTGGACTAACTATAATCAATCCTTTTGAATTCATAACCAAACTCTTAGTCTATACTCAATAATTCTTTAATTTCTTTTAATCTAGTTCTTAATGTCACTTCTGTTATCCTTGCTATATCTGATACTTCACTCTGAGTCAACCAGATTCAATAGGGGCAAAAAGAGTATCAAATAGACATTAAAATCTTCAAATTTATAATGATAATTCTTAAAATAAAAGATTATTACTCATGTTAAATTATAGTTTTCTTACTAAAATCTGTTTTGAAGCATGAATAATATCAATTTTGGGCGATTCTTGAATCTTTATAATAAGTTCGATTTGATTTTTAATAGTATTCCAGTTCGATTTTGCTTTTTCAGAAATATCACTTATAGTATGAAATTTCCCATCGTCTAAGGCGTTATATATATTATTAATAATTTGTAAAGTAGACTTTCTTTGTGATTGACTTGAAGTAATGTCATTTCACCAATATATTATCTATAAAAGTAAAAAATTCTTTTTGATATATAGATATTGCATATAAAAGTATATAAATTTATTTAATTTATAGATAAATACATTTATTTAAAAGGGTATCTATTTAAATAAAAAAAAAAAATATATCTATTTAAAGGATCACTATATTTAAATATCAAACATTGTTATAATAATATAGTGTTTACTATGTTAAAACACATAACCACTCATAAATTAGTAAATATGTCTATTTTTAATTTTACACATATGACTCTTGGAAAACTCCAGAGTCGATTTTATGATTGATTAAGGAATATTATTCCAAAAACAACTCCAAAAGGAGGAAATTTTATGATAGATACTAATAATAATAGAATCAAAAAGCTAAAAGCAAAGAAAATTTTAATGGCATGTATAGGTCAGTGCGTTCATGTAGCAGGGCCTTACAATTTTATGAATATTGCTACCCAACTAGGGTTTGAATGCCTTTTTTTAGGACCTGCGACTCCAATTCAAGTCATCATTAATAAAATTCAGATATATAAACCAGATATTTTAGGCCTTAGCTACAGATTAACACCTTTTACCGTTATCCCTATTCTTAAAAATTTTATAAATAAATATGAAAAATCCAAATATAAATCACAGCAATTATTTTTTGCTGGTACTCCTGAGGTGGTCAAAATTGCACAAGATTTTGGAATTTTTCATGAATACTTTATTGGTGGAGAATCAAAACATAAAATCATCTCTATTTTAAGAAAAGATATAGCTACATCCAAAGAAAGTGTAAGAAATCCAGGGGAGTTAATTTCCCGTATAAAATGGAAAAAACCATATCCTATAATAAGGGCTCATTTTGGCTTACCAAGCATGAAAGAAACCTTAGAAGGGATAAAAAAAATCGCAAATGCTGAAGTCTTAGATGTAGTTTCAATTGCCCCAGATCAGAATACTCAAGCTAACTATTTCCATCCTGAAGATCAAGTTGAATATTTATCTGGTGCTGGTGGAGTTCCAATCAGGACAAAAGAAGATTTTCTAAATTTACATAAATCGAGATTAACAGGTAATTTTCCCTTATTAAGGATATACGCGGGTACTCGTGATTTTATAGAGTTAGCTAACTTATATAGAGAAACTATTAATAATGCATGGGCAGCTATTCCGATCTTTTGGTTTAATCAGATGGATAAGAGAGGGCCTTTAACTTTAAAAGAATCAATAAAACAACATTTAGAAGCTATAAAATGGCATGGTCAAAATAATATTCCTGTTGAAATCAACGATCCTCACCATTGGAGTTTAAGAGATGCTCCAGATGCTATTGCTGTTGCTGATATGTATCTATGTGGCATAATAGCTAAAAAATTGGGTGTAAAACATTTCATCGCACAAAATATGTTTAACACACCACCTTCAAGCTCATTTGATATGGATCTAGCCAAGATTCTAGCAAAGAATGAATTACTTCAAACCTTAAAGGATAAAGAATTTTCAGTAATCAAACAAGTAAGAACTGGACTAGCAAGTTTTCCTTTGGATCTAGATAAAGCGAAGGGACAGTTAGCTGCAGCAAGTATGATTCAATTGGCGATAAGGCCAGATATAGTTCATGTTGTGAGCTATTCAGAAGCCCAACACGCTGCTTTACCTGATGATGTAATTCAAAGCTGCAAAATAGTTGATCAAGTGATAAATAGAGTCTATTCAAGTAAAATAAACTTAATCGATGACAAAATAGAAAAAAGAAAAGAAGAATTAATTAAACAAGCAAAATGGATTATTAATTTAATACCACACTTAGCTAAAGACAAAAAAGAGCTAAAGAATCCATACATTAATCCTAATGTCTTGAACCGTCTTGTAAAGTATGGGATTTTTGATGCCCCTCATTTAAAAAACAATAAATTTGCTAAGGGTAAAATTAAAACTAAAATTATTAATGGCGCATGTTATTCATGGGATGACTTAAGGCAGAAAAAATATGATGAAATACAAAGAATTAAAGACATAATTATTGATCTCCCAGATTTAGACTCATCTGATTTGATAATATCAAATGAGAAATCTGTCTTTGAGGTGTTTGATAAATGAATTTTTGCGTAATAGGAGCAGGAAATGGTGGTCGAGCATTTGCTGCATATCTGTCCTCTAAAGGGTATAGTGTAAATTTATACAATCGTTCGTATTCAAGAATCTTAGACATAAAAAAGAAAGGTGGAATCAAAGCGTCTGGAGAATTAAATGGATTTTTTCCAATAAACTTAGCTACACAAAATTTAGAATTAGCAGTAAGAGATGTAGATGTAATATTAATTGTAGTTCCTGCATCAGTACATAAAGACATTGCTGAAAAACTTATACATTATCTCTCTCATGATCAAATAATATTATTAAATCCCGGAAGAACTTTTGGTGCTGTCGAATTTCGAAGAACAATTGAAAAAGCAGGTATTCCAAATCCTATATTCATCGCAGAAACTCAAACATTACTTTTTACCTCAAGACAACTAAAAAAGAATGGCGTTAAAATCCTAAAAACTAAAGATCTCGTCGATTTTGCAGCTTTTCCGGATAAAGACACATTTTTTATGTATGATACTTTAAAAGATGTTTTTCCTCAATTACATCCTGTAGATGACTATCTTCAAATGACATTAAATAACATTGGAATGCTTTTACATCCAACTCTCTCGTTACTAAATGCTAGTGCCATCGATTCAGGAAGAAAATTCAAATTCTATGTAGAGGGCGTAACGGGTCGAACGTGCGAAGTTCTTGAAATTATTCAGAACGAATTAAATAAAATTTATAAAATATTAGGATTAAAACAATTGAGATTTTGTAAATGGGCAAATCAATCATATGGAATTAAAGAGAATTCTATTTTTAAAGCAATTCAAAAAATTAGAGCCTACGAAAATATAAATTCACCGAAAGATTTAATTACGAGATATTTCACGGAAGATGTACCAACAGGTCTAGTACCAATCTCATCATTAGCTAAATTTTTGGGTATTCAAACTCCTGTAATAAATTCAGTAATAAACCTCTCTTCAATATTATGTGGAAAGAATTTCAGGAATGAAGGAAGAACAATATTTGGATTAGAACTAGAACCTTTAATTAAAAAACGAATTAGTTGTGAAGAATTGATTGAATTGGGAGCAAAAGAAAAAATTCAGGTCAATTAATTAACTTAATTTCCTTATAATAAATATATTTTAAGTAGTTTCATTGAACTTAAATTATGATGTTCCCCACTCAAGAAGAATTAAGTAATAAAGAAATTGAGATATCTCTGAAAAATATAACTAAAGATGGCTATATTTCTCAGATTATGGTAAACCTTACAGCAGGGCCAATATTAATTTCTTTTGCTTTACGGTTTGGAGCAAATTTTTTTATAATTGGGTTGTTAGGAGCGATACCAACATTATGCAATTTTTTTCAAATTCCAACTATATTTTTAATTGAAAAAATACGTAATAGACGTAAAATTAGTGTGTATTTTTTAATATTGTATAGGTTTTGTACATTAGCTTTAGCCTTAATTCCTTTACTCTTCTCATTTGAATTAAGTTTAATTTTTTTTGTACTATTCTTAACTCTGCAATCAATTTTTGCTTCCATTGGTCATACAGCTTGGAATTTTTGGATGCATGACCTTATACCTCAAAAAATACTTGGTAAATTCTATTCCAGAAGAATATTATTATCTTCAATTACGGGATTAATAACTAGTTTATTTGCTGGAATATTTATAGATATTTGGAAAGTAAATTTCCCGCACATAGAAGATTTAAGTTATTCAATTCTCTATTTTTTAGGATTTGTTTTTGGAATGATTAGTGTCTATTATATATCAAAAATATTCGAACCTACAATGATAATGCTAGAAATGAAACCCAAACTACCCCAATTATTATCTGAACCTTATAAAGATAAAAATTACAGAAATCTTTTAATATTTTTATTTCTATGGTATTTTACAGTTGGATTTACTGTGCCATTCTTTACTGTTTATATGCTTGAAAAATTACAATTAAGTTTAACCTTAGTAATATTTTTTATTGCAATTAGTCAAATTTTAAATCTCACATTTTTAAAATTATGGGGTGATATGTCGGATAGATTTAGTAACAAATCAGTATTACGTATCTCATGTCCTCTATTTCTTTGTTGTATATCAGCTTGGGTTTTTACATCATTACCAGGGCCATATTGGTTCACAATACCATTATTATTATTAATTCATATTTTTACGGGAATTTCATTAGCAGGAACTACACTCTCTCTAAGTAATATTAGTTTAAAGTTAGCTCCAAAAGGTAAAGCTAATTGGTATCTCGCAGTCACAACTCTTTTTAGTTCTATACCTTTAGGAATCGCTCCAATACTCGGAGGGTTATGTGCAAACTATTTTGAGCTTTCTGAATTTTATTGGACTTTTGGTTGGAACGCTCCAAATAGTAGTGGAACCATTCAAATATTAAATTTACAGGGAATGGATTTTTTTTTTATAATAGCTATTTTAATAGGTATATTAGCAATCCATCGTTTAACATTAGTAAAAGAAGTAGGAGAGGTTGAAAACAAATTAATGAAAGATGAATTATTATTAGTAATAAGAAAATCCTTGAGAGTTTTATCTAGAATAAGAAAGTCTAAAGAACCAATTATGGCTGCACTTTCAACATATCCATGGCAATCTAGTAGATCGTTCAAAAATAAAAAAAAATTGAAACCATCCTCTTAGAATTTACTCCTTTTTAAGATTATATCCATCAAAAAAATGTAATATCATGATAAGCCATTACTCTGGATTATTACACTTAAAAAAACACATCCAGATGAAGTTTTCAATGATCTTTTCTCCAGTAATCCTTGCTTTTTCTGCGATCCTTTCATCAAATAATGATGGATGAAAATAATAAGGATTATGAGTTTCTGGATGAAATTGAAGAGCAAAAATGGGTTTATCTTGATGTGTCATGTATTGAACCATCCTATAACCCAATGTTCGAGAAATGCTAATGATATCAAAAGAATTTTGGATCTTACAATCATTTGGTGAAACAAAATCTAAATGATGCAAATTTACAGGAATGTTTTTCTGAGTAATTAATTCATCTGTTTTATTAAGTATTATAAAATTTATTCTCCCTCCTAAGCCAAGTAGCCTCATCCTTGATATTTGTGCTCCAAAAGCATAAGCAACTAAATGAAATCCAAAACAGAGTGCTAGGATCGGAATTTGATCAGTACTCTGAATTAATTCCAATTCAGGCGTAAATTTTCTCTTTAATTTCTCGTCATAATAAAAACTAGAGACATTTACTTCAGATCCCGATAAAATTATTCCTATGTAATCCTTTGCCATTTCAGGTTTAAAATGAGTATAATGAATTGTAATTAGTTCAATATCTGCTACACAATTATTAATGATAGTCTCAAAGCGTGATATTCTATCAGATGGAAAACCACGAGAATAATTATCTATCAGAAGCATTTTCTTTTTTTCTTCGATTGCATCAACTTTCTCTTCTTCCATTAAGATCATCTACAAAATTATATGTAATTTTTAATTAAAATCTCAGAGGGGTAATAAGTAAAAGCTTTTAATTCCTTACCACTATCTAATTGCACTTTTACAATAACTCTGTGATACAACTTCCCTTCTCCTTCAATTAAATCAAGTTGATTAATAAGAGAGTTTGATACCTCATAATATATTTCTCCTGTCACTTCTGAATTATTATCACGCACAATAAAAGGAAAACCCAAATCAGGAGGTTCTTTTTTTCTAAAATTCATTAGAGTAGCTTTTTCGAATTTTAATCCACTAAGAATATAATTTCGGCTTTGACCCGATTGTAATGTTCCATAGACAAAAACCTTGTCTAAGTTTTGATGTTTAGATTCTTTTGATTCCATCATAATAACGTTCTTTACTATTTAACTATTAAAAAAAATCTCTAGATAATCTATCAAAAAGGGATTCAGATTCAGATTGCACTTTCAATATACGATCGTTTTCTCTCAAAGGGATTCTAAGATTTTGAACAACAAGATTATTCACTACTTTGATCTTATTGAAATTAATAGCCATCCCATCTACTTCATCATAAGAAAAATTGTATTTAGCTTCCAAAGTACCCCGAACTTGTGTTCCTGACTTAATTTTGTATCGCTGTCCTCTCTGATCTCTCACAATTCTTGAATCAACCAATTCTATAATTACATAGGTTTTCCCTTGTTGTCTCAGTTTTTCAATTTTCCTTGTTTCATATTCAATATCAAGTGCCTTTTGAGATATCTCCATCTGAAATTTCTTAATAGGCAAATTCTTAATTGAAATTCCTAAATATTCTTGAAATTTATAAGTTTCTTCAATCCATCTTGATAAACTAGTTTTTATTGATTCTGTTATTCCAGTTTTTCTCTGAAAAGTAGCTTCATTGCCATTAGCTATAGCATTTTCAATATTTATCGAGTGATAGGAATCTTTTAAAATATCACCAGATGATTGGAGATTAATTGCATGAAGAGCAGAAACACAACAGAGATATGCAATATCTAGTAAATCTTCTGTGTTATATTGCACATCTACTATACGAACTTCGATCCGATTTCGAGAGGGTAATTCGTCATTATCATCACTAATATTGGTAAATGGACCCCTTGGAGTTATATCAACTAAGCGATCTCCTCGATTATTAGTAATTACTTTTTTAGAAAATTCATCTTCTTCAAATCCAATCTTAAGTTTATATCTCATACGACCATAATACCGCATAGGAACCAAAGCTGGACGGTTTTCGGGTATTTGTATTGTAGCAAATCCATTAGGTTTTAGAACTGAACTGTTAGCACAACGATTACTTGCTATATTATTTGCATTTCCTCTATATACATGAGAATTTGCTGAAATTGCGATAATTTCAGGGAGATAATCCCATAAATAGTTATACACTATTCTCATTTCTTCAGGAGTCATTAAACTCCCTTTTTTTTGAACAGAAACATTGATATGAGTTCCAGAAATCGGATTTGGATCACTTTGCACCGGATGAAGACTCTGAGAAAGAATTTTAACGCCTATTTGTTTCGCTGCTTCAGTTAGTAATTTTCTTCCTTCTTTCACAGCTTGTTCCAAGGATGCAGGTGGTAAAGGTAGTGTGACATATTCTATTTGTGAAGGGGAAGGTTCAGCATCTAATCCTCTTATTTTTACTTGCAGAGAACTCAGAAATTGCTGATCCATCTCAAGTATTTCAGCTGATTTTACCATTATTTCATCAGCAACTTTTGCTAACTTTCCACTCTTATTGATAATAAGGAATTCTTCTTCTATACCACAGAGTACTTGATAATCTTTATAAATATCTGAATCAAGTTCTTCTTTTTTTTCATGAAATAACATGAATTATCATCTTTATTCTACTTTAAAATCTCTTGTAATATTAAAAGGAATAATTATTAAAAAATTATTAATTTAGAATACATTCAATAAATATCTGAGAGAATTCATTTGAACATCTCCATAAAGGCTCCTAAACGAGTTTTAATTTGCTCTACGTTTTCACCCATTTTATTGAAGTTTATTGCGATACTAGGAATCTCTAACTCTCGACGTATCTTTTCTTTTAACATAGTAAAACAGTTTGATACGGAATGACATCCGAATACTTGGACAAAAACAAGACCATCTACATTCAGA
>JAHPYZ010000006.1:0-60110 GCA_019058425.1 Promethearchaeota archaeon | reverse complement strand
TTCAGATTCTTAGCTAATCTTAAATAAGAATCTGTTAAAGTATCATTGTCACATCCAATTCCATTTGAGTTCACATTCATTAAATATTGAGCATACGCTTCGATTGGATCTGCTCTATTTGATATTGGAATATCATCCAAAAACATTAATAAATCCCAATCTCCATATAAAGCTCTACCTCCTAATTCATAAATAATATCATGGCATTTTGGTTCCCAGCCTCCAAACATAGGTGTAATTAGAATTTTTGGCATATTCGACACATCCATACCAATACCATTTTTAATTCTCTCTTTCATATCACTTACTAATGAGGTTATATTGTCTCTAAATCGAGTAGCATTAGAATTATAGTCATGAAAGCTTATACTTAATAAAGCCAAAATCTCACTAAAAGTCGCGGGATTGCATGGATAAAAATCAGAAGGGCTTATTTCATAGATTATTTTTTTATATGCTTGACGAATTTGATTTGCTGTTTGAAAATGATTCCTTAATGCATTGTCACTATAATCAAAATTACTTATTTTTTCTAATTCATTTAATCCTTGATAGATATTATCAACAAATAACTCTAAAGAATTTCCAATATTTCTTGGAGGAATATCAATCCAAATTTGTTTCGAAGGATTACCAATTGCTTTAATAGATTCTAAATATTTATTCCAAGCACTACATCTAATTGTAAAATTGAGGTTTGCATCACAGTTTTTTCCTTTAGAAACGTGCATTCCGTAAAGAGATTTAATTCCATAACAAAAATCACTTGAGATACCGCTCTCAATGCCAATGTCATACATTTCATTGTATTTTTCATTGATTGTTTCTATTACTTCTTCAATAATATTATCAATTGTATTACTAATCTCTTTTATTCCTAGATTCTTTACAAAACCAAGAAAGTTAGAAACTTGTTTCATACCAAATATATTAGATGCAGAACCTAAATAGGTAAGATATTTATTGATCTCAAATATTTGCATCCTAATTGGAAATACCGGGATTAAGTCTGGAAAAGCATACACTAAATCTGAAAAAGGAAGAGCCACGGATATTAACTTCTTTTTTTCTCTGAATTTCTTTCTTTTTAAGTAGTCTCTTCCACTTAAAAAATTGTAAGCTATATTCAACACCGAAGAAAATCTAATAATTTCATCTGCAACTAAACTAATTTTTCCATCATCTCCAAAAATGCTTCTATTCTAGTATTAAGTTGACCACGAATTGCTCTTGAATAATCTCTCTCTAGATTTAATACTTGGATACCTTCATTTTGCAATCGATTTTTTAAATGGGATGACATTATGGCCATGTGGTCACAGAATTTTATAATATGGTTAATTACTCCTAGTTTTTTCCCGGTTCGGCTTCGATGTTCATTGTAATAGTTTTGTATTAAAGAAATTCTGTTCTCCAGAAAATTTGGAACAGAATGGTCACTATACTTATTTTCCTTAAAACGCTGGGTTATTAACTCCAAAGGATCTTTTGATGACTCCAAATTCTTATCTTCTATTAATTGAGAATAATAATTAAAACCAATCCATGTATCAAAAAAGATAATATTTCCCCCTCCCTCTTCAATTAAATTAATAAGATGGTCGTTAATAAAAATAGAACATCCTGTTAGGAGGATATCTTTTTTATTTTTAGTAGGTTCAACAATGTTCTGCTTGCTATTTTGACAATATTCTTCCATTTCAGAAGTTATATCTGGTCCATATAAGATTGCTTTTTGAAGAATGTATAATTTTTCTTCACCTCGTATAGGAATCTCATTGATTTCTTTTAAAATCTCTTTAAACTTATTATATTTCTTAATACTCTCTAGTAATGCTTCGGTTTCAATTTTTTTTCCTTGGATTTTTTCAAGTTGTTCTTTAAAATTAATCAATTCTAGTTTGAAGTACTTGGAACTATTCTCATTTTTAGTATAAGACAGGTAAAAATTCAGACGTGGAATATTAAAATATTTGCTTATAATTTCTGAAGCGCAAATATCTGAAACACAATGATTTGATACAATAAAATAGTCGATTACATCTAAAAATCTATATTGATCAGGTTTTATCGAAAATAAACCAATACAAGATTGAGCGAATGCACAAGTAGAAGCAGGTAAATAATCATGGCTTGAATCCATTAACTCATCATTTCCAGCAAACATTAACCTTAAGGGGAAAAAACCAGCAGCATCTATTAATTCTTCTGGGATATTATCATGAGAAATAAATGCGATAATTTTCTTTCCTTCTTCTTTTTTTTCTCTCAGAAATGCCGTGAAATCTGATAAAAGCTCTGAAGTATCCATTTTACTATTTATAAACTTTGAATATTAATCAAAAAAGAGTTAATTATTCATAAAATTTATCATACTTAACAAAAGGTAAAATTTATGTAAAAAATATTCAAGAAGTTAACTATTATGTTGATCTTGAGCAATTAGAGCAGCTCCAATTGCTCCTGTTAATTGTGCACTACTTTTTCCATTAAATACTGGTATAGCAATTTCAAATCCCAATTCTTGCTCTAAAAATTTCTTAACTCCAATATTTTTAGCAACACCACCACAAAATACTAAAATAGGTGCAACACCTATCCGTTTAGCCATTCCAGCAACCCTCCTTGCAATTGATTTATGAATTCCCGCAGCAATATCTTCTTTTTTTGACCCTTTGGCAAAAAGAGATATAACTTCAGATTCAGCAAAAACGGTACATGTTGAACTAATTGATGCTGGATTATTCGATTTAAGTGCAATTTCTCCAATATCTTGGATGGGAACTTCAAGAGCTCCAGCCATCACCTCAATGAAGCGTCCTGTTCCCGCAGCACACTTATCGTTCATCTGGAAATCAATTACATTTCCTGTTTTCTTAGAGATTACAATTGCTTTACTATCTTGTCCGCCTATGTCAATTACTGAATTTGCTTCAGGGTAAAAATATTGTACTCCACGTGCATGTGCTGTGATCTCAGTAATTCGATCATCCGCAAAAGATACAGTGTTCCGACCATAACCAGTACTCATAACATAAACATCATCTTTTTTTAGGTTATGTTGCTCTAAAAGATCCTTGAACAAATTACTTCCTACGCGTTTAAAATCGAATGTAGATCGTCCTACACGATAATCCACTATATTTTTATCATCGAGTAATACGACTTTTGTCTCAAGACTACCAATGTCTACACCACAAGTCTTCAATTTCTCATCATCCAATAGTATATAATCTTGCTAAAATGTTAAATGAAAATCGAAAGATAAAATTTATGATATAAAATTAATTTAAAAAAAATATAGATATTAGCAATGTTATAAAGAAAGCAAATGTCATCTGAATTATATTTTTAATGATAGATTCTCTTGATACTATTCCTAAGAAGACTCCAAGCAATATTATGAATACAAGTATTATTAAAAAAGAGATAATAAAGATGTAAATATTAGCAAATGTAACCATAAAAAAGGGAATAAGAGGGACCAAGCCTCCCAAAAAGGGGGAACCTCCATTAATAATAGAAACAATAATACTTGTAAAATTCTCAGCTTTCTCTTGAAGTGTTCGAATTTTTTTCTTCTTCTTCTTTCTTAATCTACCTCTAGTTTTTGAATGTATGCTATGATTTATTTTGATAAGCATTGCCTTTTCAATTTCCTTTAAATCAACAGATTCTTCTTCTACCTCTTCCTCCTCACTTTTGTTTATCACCATTGCTCTATTTAATTCCTCTTTTATCTTTTTTTGTTCTGCTTTTTCTGAAAGATACGATCCAGTTAATCCTGATATCAACATTGAAATTGAGCTCCCTAATCCTGTAAGAATAACAAGATGACTTTCGATTAAAGGTTGATCTTCTTTAAGAATTATAACAAAAAAACCTAATAGGATTCCCAAAACTGTTAGCATACCATCGTAGAAGTTATTTACAAAATACCGTCGAGCAATTCCCCATAAATTTGTAATTTTTGAGTAAGTTTTGAACTTTTCAATCATTGTTTCTTTTCTTTCACATCCTGAAGTTTTATAAAATGCTGTTATCCCTCAGACTTTTAAATACCAAGAAGTATAGAAACAAGTAAGGTAACAACTCCTGCTGTAACTAGGTGTATAGCATACTTTACACCGCCACCACCAGATATTTTTCCTAGATAAACCCCTAAATATATGAGTAATGCAACAAGAATTAAATAAGAAAAAATGAAATGCATAAAATCAAGTGTTATTCCAAAGAAGAAAGGAATTAATGGAAGGGAACTTCCAAGTACGGGTGCACCTCCATCTACTAAGGAAGCAACAATAGTAGCAAAACCTTCAGCTTTTTCAAGTAAGGGTTTATCTTTATTCTTGTTATTTTTATCTTTCTCCTTTTCATCATCTATAATTGCCATATCTTTCTTTGTATCCGACATTTTTTTTTTTCGTTCAGCTTCTTCTGAAAGAAAAGCTCCCCATAATCCAGAGATCCCTATTGCTAGGGCTGTGGCAAATCCAGTTATAAGAACATCTTTAGGTTCAAATGCAGTAGAATGAGCTAGAAAAAGAATAAAAACTCCACTAACTATACCAGCACATGTTAAAGCGCCATCGAAACAGTTATTAAAGAATTTTCTTCTAGCTATTTCTCCTAAATCAGCCATTTTTCCATACGACTTACATTGTTGAATAAACTTTTTAATCTTCATTTCGTTAGAGTTACACCTTTTTATATGTTATACACCTTCCTATAGCTTTTTTTATGAAATATATTGATTTAATAAGAACTTTTCATTTTTTTTTTTAATTTTACTTATAAATTAAATTAAAAATATATTAAAATTTCTCTAAATACTATATTTTTTATTGATCTAATATTTTATAATTAATAGAGTAAATTAAATATTTAAGTTGATTTTACCATTGAATAAGATAAAAGAAGAAATCGTCTCAATGCTTATAGAACATTCAAGAATTATCTATTCTGTTCTCAGTAATATGGGTGTTTTTTACAATAGATGGGCAGAAGATTATGAGAAACACAAAGCCTCACTTGAAAAAAAAAAAAGCAAAATGCAACTATCTGAAGAAGATGCAGATGCTATTAAAATTCAGTTAATTCAGAATTTTTCTGAATCTGGTGCGGGATTAGGCGATTTCGTTGCATTAATCCTCCAAATGGATAATGTTATCAATTATCCTTTAGAATTTGTCGATATGTTGCCAAAAATTAAAATGGATATAAAAAAACACCCAGAAATAATTAAAAGATATGAGAAATTGATTAATAAAACTATTGAGATGGCTGATGTATTAAAATCAACCATAAAAAGCTTAAGAGATAAGCCAGATGTTGTATTTAATAATACTACAAAAATTCATGAGATTGAAAACGAAGTTGATACTGTTTATAGACAATTTCTTGAATACTTATACTCAAATGAAGAATTGGATATTAGAGTACTCTTACGATTGAGAGACAGCATTGTATTATTAGAACAATTAGCTGATAGGATTCATGACATTGCTGATCGAATAAGAGTCTTACTATATTTATGATTCGAATAGGAATCTTATTTCTAATTTTAATTTTATTTTAATTTAGTAGAATTCTCTTTTATTTTAATTAAGAACAATATTTATACGCAAAAATTTATTATTCTCCCTTAAACAAAATATTTTTTTAAAATTAAAAATCAAGATGTAGAAATTATGAATGGAAAACAAAAGTTTTATCTTTGTCTTGGTGTATTTCAGGTTATATTGATATTCTTAGTAATTTTTACTTCAAATGGAATTGTTTCATTTGTAGTAGCACAAGTTCCTGGCACATTTGATTACTATAATTCTGTAACAGCTGCCACATTGTCTATAAGCGCTTCATTGGCAGTTGGTCTTTCTGCAATTGGAAGTGCGTTGGCTATGAAAACCGTAGGTACTGCAGCAATTTCAGCTCTTTCAGAGAGAGAAGAAGCATTTTTTAAAGCTTTTTTAGTTGTAGTTTTATGTGAAACACTAGCAATTTACGGTTTCATTGTTGGAATCTTACTTTGGACAAAGATACCAACACCAGCAGTTTAAACATAATTTTTTTAAATAATATATAAAAAATACTTAATGAGTGAATTTCTTACGAGTGTTACCGTCCCCAGCTACGCTTATACTTTAATTAAGATTGGCTATTTAAAACAATTATTAATGGATAAAGTATCATTTCAAAAGTTAGACGAAATCACTGATATTAATGAATTTATAGAATTTATCAGTTTATATTATCCAGGACTTAGTTTTAATGAATACACAATAGAAGATATTGAAAGGGCACTTTTTCATACTTATATTAAATTAATTGGTAAAATTCTATCATATTCTCCGGAAAATATGAGGAATTTTCTAAAGAATTTTCTGACGAAATATGAAATATGGAATATTAAACATGTCATTCTCGGTACAATTTTAGGTATGAGTACTCAAGAAAAATCACAAATGGTAAATATGTTAGTCGAAAAGTACCTAAATAATACAGAATTCATGAGAGGTTTAATTGAAATATCCTCTTTGGATCAAATTCAATTATTTATGAGACGTACTAAATATCATAAAATAATCAGAGAAGGAATTCTTTACTTTAAAAAAACTAATGAAATATTTGTACTTGAAGGTTTTTTAGATCAATTATTTTATAATACCTTGATTGACGAAATAAAATACTTAAATCCAAAAGAAAAAACAATTATTTCTTTTTATATAAGATATATCTCTGAGATATATAATCTAAATATAATTTACCGAGGAATTATAAATAATATTGATAGAAATTTGTTACAACAGTTTTTAGTAGACACGTCTTTATTTTTTGACAATAATATTCTATTATTTTTAATCGAACAATCAAATATTGAAGATTTTACCTCAGTTTTATATCAGTTATTAGGTAGAATAAAAGAACTCAGATCACTTTTCTCAAATTTTGAATTTGATAAAAATCACATAATATGGTCAGTTGAAACTTTGTATTTAGATTTTTTTTTTAGAAAATTCAAGATTAGAGCTGGAGATCTTGAATATCTAACAATTTATAAGATTATGGAAGTCTTAATTAAAAAAGATAAAGAAATACGTTTATACATTTTACCAAAAATAGTTACTATAATCAATGAAAAATATAAAACCTTGTAATAAAATTATTATTTAGAATGAGATAATAGCATAAAAGACGGGAGGATTAATGGATATTTTTGAATGGGTAAAGGATATTGAAAAAGTTTATGATAATTTAATAAATGATGCTAAAAGTCTCAACTTGAAAGAGATTGAAGAATTTCGAGAGATACAAAACGAAAACTTTGAAGAGTATATAACTAAAATAAATGTACTTGTAAAGACTGCTATAGGAAATCTAACTGTTGATATAGACAAAGAAACTAATGTTTATGAAAAAAATTTAAATAACGCAATTAATAAAATTGAAAGCAATTTTAAAAAAAATATAGGCAAATTACAGAATCTAATTATAGAAAAAGTAGGAATTGATTTTTAATGGAAGAACTTAAAATTCATATCCTAGGTGAAGATGAAATAGTAATATTATTGGGACTTTTAGGAATAGAAGGTACGGTTGTTAGAAATGAGGAAGATTTTTTAAAAGAATTCTCCGATCTAATAAAAGTAGAGTCAATTGGAATGTTGCTTATATCCATACCATTATCAGATGAAATAATTGACTTTTTATTGGATTATAAAAAAGCAAATAAAAAGCCCTTTATATTTCTTTTACCAAATATTTTCCAACCTAACATTGAGGAAGGAGACATTATTTTTAATAAGATTCATGATGCGTTAGGTGATATTGTTTTTAAATAATGAGTTGAGTTAAAATTTCAGAAGAAAAAGAATTAAAGAAGCAATTTAGTCAATTGGGTTATTATTTTATCGAAAAGGCTCAAAAAGAGATAAAAGAGTTAAGTCAAAAAACATTATTTCAAAAGGCTGAAATTAAGAAAAGATTTTTGGAAAGAAGTAATGAAAGATCGCAAAGATTAAAAACACACCTTATAGAAACTTTTGGGCAATTTTTAAATCAATCCTTATCATCAACACTATTAAATGGGAAAGATAAAGTTCTTGTATTAAAGAATAATCTAATTCAAGAGTTAAAAAAAAGTTTATTTATTCTAATTGAAAACAAAATCAATAAAAATTATACAGGATATATTAATTATTTATTGAAATCTATTAAAGATATTAAAAATAACATAGATGAGACTCATCATATAGAAATTCTATTTAATTCTAAAGATTACAATTATTTTATTAAAAATTATGATAAAATCGGAAAATTATTCAAAAAACCTGTTGAAATTAACAAGGATCTACATGATTTTATAGGTGGTTTCAAGATATCACTTATAGGAGGGACTATCTCATATGATTACACTCTTAATAACTTGATAGATAAAGCATCACCATTCATCCAAATAGAAATTGCAAAAATTATAGATGATACAGAAATTAAAGAAACAGAAAAAGAATTTGAAAAATTTATAAATAATCAGAGGGGAAAAATAACAGAATATTTGGAGTATTATGAACAAATCCAATTCTGAAAAAAATTCTGAGATCGGGTATATCTCAGCTGTAATCGGTTCATTAATTAAAGTAAAAGGTTTAGAAACCAAAATTCGCATTCACGATTTGGTTAAAATCAGTAAACACAAAATTCTAGGAGAAGTTATTCAAATTTATACTGATCACGTAGTTTGTCAATGTTTTGAGAATACTGATAATTTACGAATCAATGACGAGGTTATTAATTTGAAAGAACCTCTTTCTATGGAATTAGCACCTGGATTATTAAGGAATTTCTTTGATGGAATTCAAAGACCTTTACAAGAAGCTTTTGATCTTTCTAAAGGAGGGGGATTACATAGAGGATTAGAAATTCCTTCTCTTTCACGCTCAAAGAAATGGCACTTTTTACCTAATAACAATATTGGCCAAGATGTGAGTGGTGGTGATATTATTGGTACGATCCAAGAGACTCCAATTATACAACACAAAATAATGATACCTCCTAACATATCAGGGAAGTTAACTTTCTTAGCAGACGAAGGAGACTTTACAATTAGTGATGAAATCTATACATTACAGATTGATAATACTGAAAAAAATTTTACAATGCTACAAAAATGGCCAATAACTATTCCGCGTCCTTTTAAAGAGAGAAATTTGCCCCATGAACCTTTAATAACAGGGATAAGAGTCATAGATTTGTTATTTCCCATTACAAAAGGAGGTACAATTGGAGTTCCTGGAGGTTTCGGGACAGGTAAAACGGTTATTCAACAATCATTAGCAAAATGGTGTGATGCGGACGTTATTGTATTTGTAGGTTGCGGGGAGCGTGGAAATGAGATAGCCGATGTTTTAAAACAATTTTCTGAACTAATTGATCCTAAAACAGGTCAATCCCTATTGGATCGAATTATTTTAATTGCAAACACTTCAAACATGCCAGTTTCAGCACGAGAAGCTAGTATCTTCTCTGGTGTAACAATTGCTGAATACTATCGAGATATGGGCTATGACGTTGCGCTTCTAGCCGATAGTACATCGAGATGGGCAGAATCACTAAGAGAAATTTCTGGATTGTTAGAAGAAATGCCTGCAGAAGAAGGTTATCCTGCTTATTTACCTTCAAAACTTTCAAGTTTTTATGAACGGGCTGGAACTGTAAAATTGATTGGAAAAAAGGAATCTAATGAAGAAAAAATGGGATCTTTGACCATAATAGGTTCTATTTCACCTCCTGCAGGAGATTTTAGTGAACCAGTTACAGCCACAACTAAAAATTTTGTGCAGGGTATTTGGGCTTTAGATGCTGCTTTAGCATATTCAAAGCACTACCCTGCAATTAATTGGTTAAATTCTTATTCTAATTATCCAGATTATATTTCACAATGGTGGTATGAAAGAGATATAGATTGGACAGAAATAGATATAGATTGGCATGATTGTCGTCAACAAGTAAATGAGATTCTCTCAAAAGATAATGAATTAAGATATATTGTACAACTTATTGGAGAGGAAAATCTCCCAGAAGATCAACGATTAATAATATTTATTGCAAAGTTGATTAAAGATGGATTTTTAATTCAGAATGCATTTGATAATATCGATAACTTTACAAATGCGAAAAAACTCTTAGGAATGGTAAAAATTATTCTTTTATTATATAAAGAGGGTGAAGAACTGTTAGGAAAAGGATTTTTTATAGAAGAAATAAGAGAACTTAAAGTAATACGTGATATTTTGCGAATGAATCGCACAATTGAGAATAGAGATTTCGACAAAATTGATGATTTAAAAAGTGAATTACTAAATGAAATAGAATCTTTAAAATTAACCCATGGAGTATTTAAATAATAATGAGTGTGATTTATAGAAAAATTCAACAAATAATAGGTCCGTTGGTATTTCTTAAAAACGAACATGATGCTCAATATGGTGAAATTGTTAAAATTAATACAGATGATAACAAAACTCGTACAGGTCAGATTGTAAAATTGAATGAAGAGTTGATAGTCGTGGAAGTGTTTGAAGATACTACTGGATTATCATCAGAAAATGCTGAGATAATATTTACGGAAGATGTTTTTAAAGTAAAGATTTCAATGGATATGTTTGGTCAGACGTTTAATTCACTAGGTAAACCTATTGACATAAAAACTAAAATGATTTCAAAATCTGAGATTCTAACTAATATTCAAAGGGATATAAATGGGCTTACAATTAATCCATATGCTAGAGAATACCCTATTGATGTTATACAAACAGGAGTATCCGTGATAGATGGATTGTTTACTTTAATTAGAGGTCAAAAACTACCAATCTTTAGTGCTCAAGGGTTACCTCACAACAAATTAGCTGCTCAAATAGCAACTCAAGCACGAGTCACTACAGAAGAACAATTCGTTATTATATTCTGTGGGATTGGAATAATACAAGATGAAGCAATCTATTTCTTAAATAAATTTCAAGAAAGAGGTACAATACAAAATATAATTTCATTTATCAATTTTGCTGATGATCCAATTATAGAAAGATTAATTATTCCAAGAGTAGCTTTAACTACTGCGGAATATTTCGCATTTGAAAAGGATATGCATGTCCTTGTTATTCTCATTGATATGACGAATTACGCGGAGGCTTTAAGAGAATTAAGCTCTGCAAAAGAGGAAATACCCAGCAGGAAGGGATACCCAGGATATATCTACTCTGATTTTGCATCCATCTATGAAAGAACTGGAAAAATTAAAGGTAAAAAAGGAACCATAACTCAAATACCCATTTTAACAATGCCTAATGATGATATATCTCATCCGATTCCCGATACAACAGGGTACATCACTGAAGGGCAATTAGTATTAAGTCGCAGTTTACACCAGAAAGGCATCTACCCTCCTTTTGAGGTTTTAGCTTCAATTTCACGATTAATGAAAGACGCTATTGGTGAGGATAAAACGAGAGATGATCATGCAGATGTATCCTCTCAATTATTAGCATCATATTCAAATTATTTGGAAGTTAAAGACCTTATTTCAATTGTCGGAGAAGATGGATTAAACTTTGAGCAAAAAAATTTATTGAATTATGGACAAGAATTTGAACAAAAATTTATGAATCAAGAACCAGATGAGAATCGTAATTTCGAAGATACTCTTTCTATCGCTTGGGAGATATTAGGTAATTTAACTGAAAATCAATTACTTAGAATTCATCAGAAATTTATTGATAAACATTATACTGGAAAGGTGTAAAGAATAAGTTTTAGAGAAATAAAACCAAGTAAAACCAACTTAATAAATTTACGTAAAAGATTAAATTTTGCTCAAAAAGGAGAGAATTTTTTAGAATTAAGAAGAGAACAATTAATCATTTTACTTCGTACTATGTGGAAAGATTATATTAAACATAGAAATGAATTTCTCACCATTTTTAAAGAATCAATGAAATTATTAAATCTTACTTATGAAGAGATGGGAAAAAATGAATTGTTCTTAATAAGTAGTTTAAGTAGAATTCAATACACACCCAAAATAGAAATTTTCTACAAAAAAGTAGTAGGAATTACAAATCCACAAATTTCTTATGAACTAATTCAAGAAGAAAAGTTACCTGCTTATACATTTGACAATACAAGTCATTATTTAGATGATTTAATTCAATCTTTGAAATTATTTTTTAATCAGATGATTGAATTTTCTGAAATTGAAGATCTACTCTTAAAACAAGCAATTAACTTTAAAAAAATCAATCGTAGGATAAATGGTTTAAAAAATATCATAATTCCTCAATTAAAATCAAACATTAAACTAATAAAAGATATATTGGAAGAAATAGACAGAGAGAATTATATTAGGTTAAAAAAAACTAAAGATCTAATTATTAAAAAATAAAATAATAAATTGAAAGTGACAAATATGGCGAAAAAAGACAACTTTTATTTGATGAAAACAGAAATAAACCCCATTTTTAGAGATCAATTTCTAATTGAATTATCTAACTTAGCCTCAGTTCATATAAAAAAGAAAGAAAAAACTAAAATTACAGAAGATTTAGAAGAAAGAGAGCTGCTTTCTGATAGAATTAAAGATTTGAGAAAGAATTTAAATACTTTATTAAAAAAGCTTAATATTACTGATTACATTCTCTCAGAATTGAAAGTTGATGAATTGGAAAAAATAGAATTTACCGCAAATGATTTACCGGAATTAATTAACCATCTTTTTGAAGAAGTAAATTTTTATAATAATCGAGTAAATGAACTCCAAAGTTTTGTTGCTAAAGGAACTATTGAATTAGAGAATTTAAAAACATTAAAAGCTTGTTATAAGAGTTTAGAGAGACTGAATATGAAAAAGGATTCACTAGTTGATATAAATCAATTTAAATTTAGAATTTTTACTACTTTTTCTAAAAATCTCAATAATTTAAATAATCTTTTCGAATTTAGTGTATTTCCTAACTTTTATCAAACTTTTGAAGTCTCTAAAGAAAGAATAGGTTTTTATATAATTTATCCAAGAGATAAAGAAACTGAATTTAATGGAAGGATTCGCCTTATTCATTCTGAAGAAGTTCCAATTGTTAAGAAATATTTTACAGAATCGGGAATAAACCATATAAGAATTGATAAAGAGATTAATTTTATTGAAAGGATGCTCTTAAGATATTATAAAGAGCTTAATCGAATTGGCAAAGATAACTTGATAAAATTCGCTGGAATCAATGAAATTGTGCAAAATATTGAAGAATATAATTGGGCAAATAAGCAATTTGATATAAAGGCAAATAATCGATTAATTCTTAAATTTTTTGTACCTGCAACCAAATTAAAATATGTAGAAAAGAACTTATTTGATACCTTTAAAGATAATATTACAATTGAAACTGTTTTCATCTCAAAAAAAAGTGTTACAAAAGAAAAATATGGTTTAGAAAAAATTAAAAAGAAAAAATCTGCTAAAAAAATAAAATCTGATGAAGAACCTATAACAGATACATTGGAAGAAGATGAAGACGAATCAGACTTACGGGAAATAACTCCAACAATTATGAAGAATTTCATTTTAGTTAAACCTTTCGAAACACTTACAAAAATGTACGGTACACCAACGTATTCAGAGATTGATCCTACACCAATTATTGCAATCACCTTTCCAATATTATTTGGTTTAATGTTTGGAGATATCGGTCATGGTTTAGTTCTTGTTATTTCAGGCTTAATTGGAGCTTTAGTTTTTAGAAAACGAGGAGGTGATATTGTTAACTTTTCATGGATTATCTTTTTCTGTGGATGGACTTCATTTTTCGTTGGTTTTTTATATGGGGAGTATTTTGGACTCCACGAAATTGAAGTATTTGGAAATGTTTTATGGCATTTAGAACCTATTGCAATTCCTTTTATAAATATAACCCTTTACAATCCATTAGGTAACATAATGTCTGTGCTTTATTTTGCAATAATTATAGGTGTTTTCCATATTAATTTAGGTTGGATTATCCAATTTTTGAATTATTGGAAACAATATAGAAAGTTTTTAGCACTAAGTGATTCTTTAATGAAAATTTTTTTATTAACAGGAGGAACGATCTTAATTTTCGTATATGGATTTGATATTTATGGATGGATGGCTTTTCCATATCCTATTTTATTAGTTTTAATACCTGGTTTATTACTATTAATTCTAAAGCCTTTTGGAAAATTATTTGGAATTTCATATCTAAAAAAAGAATCTTATACTTCATTAATAGGTGAGGGTTCTCTTGAAACATTTGACACTGTATTATCTGTTATAAGTAATGTTGCTTCTTATCTTAGAATATTAGCGTTAGCATCAGCTCATATTGCTTTATTGTATGCGATAAATGTTTTGGTTGATTTAATTCAAGGAGAAGGCATTGTTGTAGAAATTATTAATTTAATCGGTTTAATCTTCGGAAATATGATAGTTATCTTATTAGAAGGATTATTAGTCTTTCTAAATACTCTCAGATTGCATTTTTATGAATTCTTTTTTAAATTTTTCCAAGGTTCTGGAGTTGGATATATTCCATTCCGTTTAGATAGTGAATATTCAATCATAAATTTTAAAGCAATAACTGAAAAAGATATTATTTCTGAGGAAATTGATAAAGAAATAGAAACAGAATCTATTAGAGAGGAAATTGATAAAGCATTCAAATATATCTCTAAAAAATATAGATAAATTATAAACCAACTATTTAAAATGTAATTTAATAATCAATGGCAACTGAAAATAACCAAAATAAATATGCGTTTAAAAGAAATAAAAAAGCAATTGCTCTTTTAGTTATATACTCCTTAGTTCTCTTATTCCTCTATTTTTATTTTATTAATTTAAATTTCAACCCGATTATCACAATTTCTTTATTATCTTTTTTATTTTTAGTGGGATTTGGTCTATTCTTTAAACGAAGTAAAAGAAGGTTATATTCTGAAATGTTTCCTGATAGAAAACGAAAATCTTCGAGTTCTAAACAAACTAGAGTGGCAAGAGAGAAAGTAATTCAACCAAGAATACCTAGGCGAATAAGTCTAGACTCGGGGGTTCATAAACCTTTAATTAAAAAGTGTCAAGGTTGCGGAAATATTTTACCAAGTTTCGTGAAAAAATGTCCATTTTGTAATAAACAAATAACTTAATTTGCTTGTAATACGGGATGTTATATGTTCAATCAAAATGATTCAAAAAATAAAACCAATCGTGGATATATCTCAGCAATTATAGGATCATTGATTAAAGTTAAGGGGCTTGAAAGTCAAGCTCGTCTTCATGATTTAATTAAGATTATTAAATATAACATTTTAGGTGAAGTAATCCAAATTTATTCTGACCATGTTACTGTTCAATGTTTTGAAGACACTACAAATGTGAAGTTATATGATAGTGTCATTAGTTTAAATGAGCCACTTTCAATGGAATTAGCTCCTGGTCTTCTTTCAAATGTATTCGATGGATTACAGAGACCATTAGGAAGAGTGTTTGAAGATGCCCTTTCCGGAAGGTTAGAAAGAGGTATACAATATCCTTCTATCTCAAGAAATAAAAAATGGCATTTTATTCCATTAAGAAAACCCAATGATAAAGTTGAGAATGGAGATATAATTGGAATTGTGCAAGAAACTTCATATATAGAACATAGAATTATGGTTCCTCCGTATATCTCTGGAATTCTCTCCTTTATTGCAAATGAAGGTAATTATAAAATTACTGATGAGATATTTAGAATAAAAGAAAAAGATGAAGAAAAAACCTTTGCGATGCTACAAAAATGGCCGATTACAAAAAGACGTCCATATAATAAGAAATTTAATCCCATTGAACCATTAATTACCGGAATACGCACTATTGATTTATTATTTCCAATCGCAAAAGGAGGAACAACAGCTATTCCTGGTGGTTTTGGAACAGGGAAAACTGTCATCCAACAAATGTTAGCAAAATGGTGTAATGCAGATTTAATTGTATATATTGGTTGCGGTGAACCAGGAAACGAAATTGCTAATATTATGAAAGAATTTTCTGAAATTATAGATTCTGAACGCGGAAGAACTTTATCAGAACGAATAATACTCATAGCTAATACTTCTAATATGCCAGTTTCTGCTCGAGAAGCTAGCTTATTTTCTGGAGTTACAATTGCAGAATATTATAGGGATATGGGTTATGACGTTGTTGTTCTTGCGGATAGTATATCAAGATGGGCTGAATCTTTACGAGAAATTTCAGGATTATTAGAAGAAATGCCTGCTGAAGAAGGATATCCTGCTTATTTACCATCAAAATTATCAAGCTTTTATGAAAGAGCCGGTTTTATTAAAACCTTGGGTAATGATCAAGAAGGAAATGAGAAAGTTGGTTCATTAACCATTATAGGTACAATTTCCCCTCCTGCGGGTGATTTTAGTGAACCTGTTACATCTACAACTAAACGACTAGTTCAAACTTTTTGGGCATTAGATTCAAAATTAGCATATCTAAAGCATTATCCTGCTATAAATTGGCAAAATTCATATTCAAATTATCCACAATTTATTGCAGAATGGTGGTATAAGAGAGATATTGAATGGCCCGAGATAGATATTGAATGGTTAGAATGTCAAAAACTAGTTAATGAAATTCTATCACAAGAAAAATCTCTAGAGCATGTGATTCAACTAGCTGGAGATAAAAATTTACTTGAAGACCAGCAATTAACACTTTTTATAGCAAAAATGATTAAAAATGGATTCTTAATTCAAAATGCATATGATGAAATTGACAATCATACTAATATAACAAAATTATTAGGATTAATTAAAATCATCCTTCTTTTATACAAAGAGGGTAAAAACCTAATAGAAAAAGGAAAACTTTTTGATGAAATATTTGATCAAGACCTTACAACCTCTATTTTGCGTATCCGGCAAATGATACCGAATGATGAGTTTCAACAACTTGAAGAGATAAAAAATAAACTGATACAGAGAATAAGAATAAAATCTATTTAGTTTAGCTAAACATTAACTCTTCTGAATACTATGGTTTAAACCATTCAAAAAAATAATAACTTCGAGTAAGTGGATTAGCAATTACAAATTTTTTCCTTACTGATGTTGCTAATCTACCCGCACGAACCATATCAATTGCAGTAATTTCAGAATCATGTGGTAGGACATGTACCATGAAAAGAGAGTGCTCAAGTCCAGGACCCTTCTTGTAAACAACAAAATCTGCTCCAAATTTTAGCCCAGGTCTAGGAATGTATCCTTTCTCTCTTAAATCTTTGTAAATAATATATTTTTCTTCAAACTTATGATGAATACTCGTAGCTATATCATTAAATTCACTTGGCTCTAAAAGTTTATTCTCTTTTTGATCAAAAATAGTAATTTCATCCTTTTCCAATAAATAATATGCTTCTATCAAAGATAATTCGCTTGGTTTAGAAAAATATTCTAATCTAGGTTTATTTATTCCTAAAGGGGAACCAAAAAATCCTTTTTTTACATATAAATAGGAGGCATATAAAGGATTGAAGACAATTACCCTTGAATTGACAAACTTCGCCGGAATTTTGTCAGGTACTTCAATATTATCAAGAGAGACTTGTTCATCGTTTACTTGATTCATCATTAAAGAGTTATTTAAACTAACTTAATAATTCTTTCAATTTTGCTCTAATTAGATGAAATTATATAAATCTCCAAATTAATAATCTTATTAGTACAACTAAAAAATAAATGTGATAAAAAAATGGTAACTCGACGAGCTGCTGTAGCTGGAAGTTTTTATCCACGATATAAACCAGATTTGATAAAAATAATAAGAGAATCCTTTTTAGATCAAAAATTTGGTCCAGGTGAAGATTTTAAGACCCTAAATAAAGATGAGAGAACCGTTATTGGTGGTGTATCACCCCATGCGGGGTATAAATATTCAGGGTGTGCGACAGCTTTTACTTTTTTGACTTTATTTCAGGAAAAAATTCCTGACTCTGTAATTGTTTTAGGTACTGATCATATTGGTTATGGAAAAATTGCTTTAATGAGTGAAGGAGAATGGGAGACTCCTTTTGGGAATATAGCAATTGATAATGAACTATCACAAAAAATATTAGATAATAGTGAAATAATTATCAATGATGAATCTGCATTTATGGGTTTTCCTTTTGGAAGAGAACATAATATCGAAGTACAGTTACCTTTTATTAAATATTGTGCTAAAGAAAAAAATGTCAACTTCGTACCAATTAAAGTTTCTACTAAAGATTTAAATGTCATGAATAAAATTTCAAGTGATATTGCTAAATCTATTGAATCATATGATAAAGATGTGGTTATAATTGCCTCTTCTGATATGACTCATAAAGAAGTATACGATTCCAAACAATTAGAAAAGTTTAAGGAAACAGATCAACAAGTTATTGATTCTTTTATCGGATTTAATCCCGAAAAAACATTTGAAGCAGCATCAAAAACAACTGTATGTGGATCTCAGACTATTACTTCCTTAATGATGATTTGTAAAAATTTAAATGCAAGTAAAGGTAAATTACTACAATACTATACTAGTTCCGAAAAAACTGGAAGTATTAGTGGATATTGTGTTGGATATTTTTCGGGAGTATTAATGCGATAATTTATAATAAAAATACAATAATTAAGATAGAAAAAAGTCTTGAAGTGAAATGCCGGAAGATAATGAAAAAGTTGAGGATTTCATAAGCTTATGGAGAAAAAAGATGGAAACTGAAATCAAAAAACCTAGTGTCATCGGAGAAACATTAGAAAAAATGAAAGAAATGGAAGATGAAAATGAACAATTGAGAAATAAAATAAAAGAGAATATAGAATTGATAACCAGAACAGAAAAAATCATCACGAGCACGATTGAAGAAAACGAAAGATTAAAAGTACAATTACAACAAGCAGGAACGACTAGTGGAACGAATGTTAGTAATATTCAACAAGAAAATATAGAATTAAATAATAAAGTTATCAATTTAGAAAAAAATTTAACTGAAAAAGAAGTCGAATTACAAGCAAGAAACCACGAAATAACTGATTTAAAAACAAAATTAGAAGTTGCATCAAGATCACTTGAATCAGTAAACAGTACTCCTCCTGAGGCTAGTTCAGAAATAACCAATGCTTTAATCAATGATTTAAAATCTGAGTTATCAAAAAAAAAGTCCCAAATTGATGATTTAGAAAAAAATATAAGTGATCTAAAAGAAGAAAATCAAGCGCTAAATGAAGAATTGATGGAAAAAATGAAAAAATTGCCAATAGATTATGTTGTTCCTGTAGAACCACCAAAATCATCAGTAATTCGACCTCAATCAAATCAACCTTCAGCGCAAACATTAGAAATACTTTGTCAAGACCTTCAAACAGATCTTAATAAATATAAGAGAATTGTCGATAAATTAAACAAAGAAAAATCTGAACTTGAATCTGCAATAGAAAGTGGAGGAATCAAACTTGAACCGAATGAGTTAAAAGAACTGAAGAAAGAAAATGAAGCATTGAAAGATGAACTTTCAAAAGTACAAATATCCTTACAAAAGAAATCGAAGGAAACCACTCTCACTCCACAGATTAGTGAACTTGAAAATGCAAATTCGAAATTACAGGAACAATTAAATGAAAAAGATCGCTTGATTTCAGAATTAAAAACAAAAGAGCAACCACAACCAGTAGTACATAAAGGTCCAATGGCAGATTTGGTAGAAGACTTACAAAATAAAATTAATAAGTTAAAAATCACAATAGACGAAAAAAATAAAATTATTGAATCACTCAAATCATCATAAATGAATAACCAAAAATTTAATCACACTTCCATAATATTTGCTGGTCACTTCGCTATTGATCATATAATTCGTTTTAAAAGGATAAATAAGCCTAGTTTAGGAGGGAGTGTGTCTTTTTGCTCTTTAGCTTTAAGGAAATATACTAAAAATGCTGATATAAGCATAGTTTCTCATATTGGTAAACTGAATTTTAATAATACTTTATTAAATAAAATTAGAGTCAAAAATATTAATTTAGGTGGAATTAAATATTCTCAAGTAAAAAATACTAATTTTATTTTAGATTATTTTGATCATGCAAGGACTTTAACTCTTAGATCAAGAAGTCCCAATCTTAATTTTAATGATATCCCCTCAGAATTTCTCGATAATCCTCCCGATATATTTGTACTTGTACCACTATGTAATGAAATTTCATATGAATATGTTTCCCAAGTTTTAAAGACATTTCCTGATGCTTATATTGGTATTGATTTACAAGGTTTTATTAGAAAAATCGATGAAACTGGTAAAGTTACATATGTTTATGATAATGAAATCCTCACCAATTTGAGGAAAATTATAGATCTAATTGGAGATAGATTGATTTTGAAAGGATCTGAAGAAGAGATGAAACTTATCGCTGGGGAGTGTGAAGGATTTGAAGAAGTTATGTCTTACTGTAATCAGTATGAAAATGATGGAATTTATATCATGACATTGGGAGAAAAGGGTTCAATGCTTACGAGGAAGGGAGAAAAAGTCTTAAAAATTCCAGCATTTAAACCTCGCAAAGTTATAGATGAAACTGGAGCGGGAGATGTATATTTATCTATATTTCTCTATGAACTCTTCCATTCTGACAAATCCTGGAAATCAGTCAAAAAAGCTGCTTACCTAGCATCTGCTGCCGCTTCCTTTTTAATTGAAAAAAAAGGACCTGCGGGGTTTGAAACAAGAAAGGCTGTTCTAAAAAGAATGAAAAAAGAGAGATATATTAATTAATCAAAATAAAGTAATAGATCTCTATGCATATAAATAATCATTTTGCTGTTGGATTTATCTTTGCGTCTATTCTAAATTATTTCTTCAATTTTAACCTTCTTGAATTCTCTTTTATCATCTTATTCTCTTTTATTTGTGATTTTGATGTTTTTTTTTCTAAATTCGCTAAAGATAATAATCACAGGCTACTCATCACCCATTCAATAATTCCCAGCATAATAATGTTATTAGTAGGGTTAATTTTTAATTGGATGATTTTAATTATAAGTGCGATTTCATACTCAAGTCATATTATTATTGATACAATAGATTGGGGTACAAATTTGTTATATTTTCAAAAAAAACAAGTAGGATTTAAATTATTAATTTCTAAAGAGGAATTTAAAAATCTCCCCAAATATTTGTCAGAATATAAGAATCCTGCATCATTCTTTGACGCTAAATATTATAATAACATAAAGTGTGTAATTACAGAGATTGTTCTCTTTATTCTTATGATAATTTTTGGATTAATTTTTGCTTTTCAATTTATCCTTATTACTCTCCTATATTTTCCATTTTTATGCTTTCATTTATTCAGACATTTTCACTTAAAAAAAATTGAAGCAAGCTAGAATATTAACCCTGATATTCTTTAATTTGAATTATAGAATATTCCCTTGTCAAATTTATTGAAAATAATTGAAAAATTTTTAAAAATTAGGATATTTTTAAGTAATAAAATAAAATGAGAAAAGCACTATAACTATTTTAAAAGAAATTAGGTGTGATCTATGTCAAAGGAATCGATAACAAAAATTAGCATAAAATTAGAGAAAGAAATGATATTTAAATGTGATATTGGCAATATGAAACTTAAGGATTGTTATATTGATGATACCAATCAAAATGAAGCTGATATGTGGGGACCTAATCCAGCTCGCTTATTAGGCTTAGCTCTCCTAGGTTGTTTATCAGCTAGTTATATATTTTGTCTCAAGAAGAGAAATTTTACAACAAAGGACTTAGAAGCTACTGGAGAAGTGATTATTGGTAGAAACGATAAAGGTTTTGTAAGAGTTAAAAGGGTTAATGTAGAGATCAATGTTAAAGTGGATGAACCTATGATGCGTAAAAGAGCGGAGCAATGTAAAAAAATGTTTGAGCAATACTGCACTGTGACAGCAGCAGTTGTGGAAGGTATTGAGGTTAATGTGAATGTTAATTTATAATCTTCTTTAGTTCACATACTTTATTAATCTATGATACCATCTTCTGTAATTGAAAATACTGTATCACTCTCGGGAATATGGGGTGCATCTACAACTTTTGCTACTCGTTGTTCACCTTTTCCTTTTCTTAAAAAAATTCTAATTGTAGCACCATGAGCGACGATATGTCCACCAGTATGTGTTAGAGGATTACCATAAAACACATCTGGTTTGGCAGACACTTGATTTGTGAAAACTACTGCTAACTCATCATAAGTTTCAGTTAACCTTAATAAATCATGTATATGGGTATTAATAATTTGCTGACGTTCTGCTAATGTCCCTCTACCAATATATTCACTACGAAAATGTCCTATTAATGAATCTACTATAATCAATTTTATATTTTTTTCTCCTATGATTTTTGGAGCTTCTTTAGCTAGCAAAATTTGATGATCACTGTTAAAAGCTCTTCCAACTGTTACATTTTTTAGGATTAAATTGTGATCTAAATCTTTAGCAACTGCCATCTGTATGATTCTTTCTGGTCTGAAAGTTCCTTCAGTGTCAATATATAAAGCTCCGCCTTCAAGTCCTCCTTCTTCATAAGATAATTGAACATTAACACATAATTGATGCGCTAATTGGGTTTTTCCAGTCCGATATTCACCAAATACTTCTGTAACTGCTCCAGGTTCTATTCCTCCTAATAACAGATCATCTAAATTTTGACTACCTGTAGTTAATTTTTTTAATGTCTTCCTTTTCTCCCAGATTCTATCAGCTGACTTGAATCCCATTTTTTCTATATCTTGGGCTGCTTTTATTATTTTTGCAGCTGTCTTCTCACCAATCCCTGCTTCATCCATTAATTTTTTCATTGGATACATTGCCAGTGTTCGAATAGATAAAATACCTGCTTCCATCAGTTTTTTTACTGTTGCCTCGCCAACACCTGGAAGATCATTTAAGCCAAATGAATGATCTGATTTTCTCTCTTCACTTTCTTCCAATTCATCAGATTGAGCCTTTTTTTTAGCCATTATATTTTCCTAAATGATAATTCTTATATGAATTCCTTATAAATAAGATATAAAAATAAGAATAAAAAGTTAATAGAAGAATAAAAAATTTTAATGTTTTTTACTTTTTTTATTGACCTCTTGTGATAAGTAAAAATTTATTTAATTATTTTTATAGAATATTAAAATTGGAAAAGGTGACTTCTAGGGTTAACGTTTTATATAGATAAAACATTAAGGATTTCAAGCGAAATTATTCATTTAGTTCGATGTATTAGCTATGGGTCTAAAAAAAGCTATTATTTTTAGTATGCCTCGGATAGGCTTGTCAATGGTACTTGGAATTGAGGGATTTAGTGTGTTTGCGTTATATACTATAGCATATCAGGTGAGCCCTATTCTTGTCGGGTTAGCCTTATCTATAGGTTATATTAGTATTGCTTTGTTTTCATTTTTATTTGGATGGATTAGTGATATGAAGTATACAAGGTGGGGTAGGAGAAAACCATATATTATTATTTTCGCACCTATTATTGGGCTTTCTTTTATATTCTTGATGTTGCCTTCGTTATTTTTGTCTGATATGAATAATAAATTCGTTCTTTTTATATGGTTATTAATTTGGGAAATTTTATTTAGAGCTAGTTTTGGGATAATTGTACCATATCAAGCATGGATGGTTGAACATTTTGATATAAATGAACGTCCAAAAGTCTCTCAAATACAAAACATATTTAATTTGATTGGTACTTTAGTTTATTGGAGTTATACTTACTTAGTTTTAACTCAAGTCTTTAATCAAATTTCTACTAATCCGAATGCTCTTCCTTTCTCTTTTATCATTCCAATATGCCTTTTTGGTGTTCTAACTATTATTCTTTTTTGCTTAAATGCATTTTTAATGCCAACGGAACCTGAAGTTAAGATAAAATCGAATCTTAAAGAAATTTTAACGATTTGCATAAAAAATAAGAATTTTATGGCAGTCGCTGTGACGATTGGTATTTCAAGTGTTGCATGGGTTATGATAATCACACAGATGCTCCCTTTTTTTGAAACAGTTTTAAATTTAGAACTAAGTGAATATTTATTAATTTTTAGCATAAATTTCCTTTTTGTTATTACTTTCCTTGAAATTTGGAGAAGAGTAATACAAAAATTTGGAAAAAAACAAACTATGCTATTTATCTACATTTTAGCTGCTTTAGTCCTTCCAATTACCTTATTAGGGTTAATACCATTAAATAACTTTTTATTTGTAGGATTATTCTTTATGATCGGTATTGGAGCATCGTTGGGGGGATGGTATTTATTACCTGCTATAATTTTTGCTGATCTTGCTGAATATGACGAAAGAACTACTGGAGAATTAAAAGCTGGAACATATACAGGTGTTCCATCGATTTTTTTAAACATTTTTCAAGCTCTTGGAGTATTTTTATTAGGTGTTATAAATGAATTACCAAGAATTACGGTAGGTTCCTTGTCATATTCAATGGGATTAATTATTTGGAGTCCAATTTGTTCTTTAATACTATTAATTGCGTTTTTTTACACAAGAAAATATCTTATACTCGATATAGAAATCTAAAGCCATAGATCTGATTGTCGCCCCTCAGCAAAGCAGAAGTTTTTAGTTTATTTCTTGTTATAAGACCTAATTTTATTTGATATTAATAATAATAAAAAGTTTAGAGAAGATAAAAAAAAATTAGGGTATTTTATTTTGATTCTTGGCCTCTTGTTATAAGTAGTAAAATTATAAAGAGTATTACCGCAAATAGAAAAGTTAATACTCCCATTACTGCGGGAACCCATACGTAACTTAGATATAGAAAAGGGATAATGAAGATCGCAACGAAAATGATAACAATAGGTAAGGGTATTTCTTCATCTTTAACATCTAGGATTAAAGGAATAATTACAAGAAATATCAAAACAGTAATAGTTATTTTAAATCCTAAAGCAACAGTAGCATCAAAAATAGTGGAATGCACATTAGGTAACCAAAAAAACCAAAATTTCTCCGTAGTGGCTTGTAAGGCTGAATTAGTTTCTGGTAATATTGCTGTGACAATTAATTGTATAAGTATTCCAAGTGCAAGGTACATAAGAATTTCATTAATTTCCTTATCTTTTTTTTGAAATACTCCTATTGTATCCCGTAATATCGTAGTGATCCATAGAATAAAGAGAATAATATAAGCAATTAATGATACATTAGGTTGATCCCCTCCAATAACCCAAAAATAGTTTACTGGAATAACGGCCACGATATAGGCTAAATAACCGTATTGTTCATTCCTACCGAATAAATCAAATAGTAGAAAAACCACAAATATGATTGTTAATGCTATCAGAATTATAATAGAACTAATGTCAAATGCCATGATTACATCATCTTTTTTTGAAACTTAAGTTATAATTATATTATTATATAATTGATTCTATTTATTTTAAATTTTAATTCCATATTATACAGAAAATAAAATTCTATAGTTTGGATATAATTTCCTCTAGTTCACTGATCATTTCTTGAGCCTTCTCTTTTTCTTGTGATTCAGCAGATAGGAGTAAGGCATTTCTATATAATGCTACTTTAATTGTGGTATATGTATCGTCTTTGATTATTTTTAATTCATTTATGATATCATGATATTTATATCCATTTTCATCTGCCATTTGCCTTAATCGATTATGTATGTTTTCAATCAGTTCTGATGAAACTGGAATTGCTTTATTAATTTTTGTCCCTTTTGGAAATCCTCTTGTTAATGAACTTAGAAGGTCATCCTGAGCTGTCATTATTTCTAGAATCTTAAGTAGAATAAAGTTTCCATCTGAGAAGGGGCTATATTCTGGGAAGTAATATTTTAGAGTGTCTGCTGCCGCAAAACATGCCCGTTCCTCTCTTATTTCCCTTGCTATCTCCCCAGGGAAGTTTTCTACTAGCTTTATTGGAAAACCGCTATCCTCAATAAAATTTCTCACAACAAGAGATATTGAAGGTGTCGTTATAATAGTATTAGATTTCGATCTTTGTATTCTTTTATCAAATGAAATAAAAAGCATCAATAAATCTTCATAGTTTATCTCAAGTCCATTCTCATCTATTACTAATATTCTTGAACCATCCACATCAAAACACACTCCGAGATGGCTATTTGATGCTTTCACTATATCTGCAGTGTTTCGTACGGTATTAATGCTCGGTACTGGAGTTGAGGCTCTTTCACGATAATGTGTGTTTAAAGCGATGACTTCAACTCCAATATCATTAATCAAAAGTGGTGTTATTTTACCTGTTGGTCCATAAGAACAATCCACAACGATCTTTAAATTCGCTTTTTTTATCTTTTTTTTATCAACAAATTGTTGAAGGGATTTGATATATACATCAGCAGTCTGAGGTATTGCTGTAATTTGTCCTATTTCATTTGGATCTACTCTTCTAATTTGTCGAGGATAATCATTGAAAGATGCTATTATTTTTTCAATTTCTGATTGCTGTAGTTCAATACCACCTGCATCCAAGAACCTAATTCCGACATCTTCACTATATAAATGACCTCCAGAGAAATAAACACCTCCACTCGCTCCGAAGCGCCTAATTGTAAATTGTAATAATGGAAAAGTACAATCTGAGAGATTCAAAAGATTTATTCCCGTAGACATCATACCTGAAGTATAAGCTCTTTTTAACATACGACTATCATTATGGAAATCTCTCCCCATGACAATAGATTCATTTTGTTTGAAAAGACTACCGTGAATAGATCCTATTGAGCTTGAAATCTCAGGTGTAAATACGTAATTAGCTTTACCTATAATTCTTCCATTCTTTTTTAGCTCATTAAGGTTTTGTATTGGATTGTGAGTCATTAAACACTACTTTTTTAGAATTTCAATGCTGTTATAATTGGAAATTATATTAATAATAAGAAGCTAAAGAAGAATATATAACTTTAACGATTTTTGATTATATACGATTCTCTTTAATATTTAAGAAATGAAAAATTATATAACACTAGCAAATTTCGATTAATTAAACTTTCATTAGAGATTGTATAGAATTATGATGGATATTTTAGGATCTTTTTCATTAGTCTTACACTCACATTTACCCTGGGTTTTAGGGCACGGTGTATGGCCTCATGGTATGGATTGGGTTAATGAAGCGGCAGCAGAAACATATATTCCACTCCTTATAGAGTTATACAAGCTTATAGATGAGGGATATCATCCAAAACTGACCATTGGTCTCACTCCAGTATTATGTGAAATGCTTCGCAATCCTAAATTTGTCGATGCATTTCAAGGTTATCTAGAGGAAAAATATAATGCTGCCCTACATGATTTTGAAGACTTTACTGAAAATAAATATAACGACGGAAGAATTAAACTAACAAAGTGGTGGCAAGAATTCTACGATAGAGTTAGAGATAATTTCTTGAATAGATTTAATAAAGATATTGTAGGAGCATACAAGAATTTACAAGATATGGGACTTGTAGATATTATTACATGTGGAGCAACGCATGGATATGCACCACTACTTTCTAAAGATTCATCAATCAATGCACAATTTAAAACAGCGGTGGATAATTATAAACGTCATTTTGGTAGAGCTCCTACTGGTGCTTGGCTACCTGAATGTGCATATCGTCCAGGATATAGGTGGAAAAATCCAATAACTGAAGAAGAATATGAAAGACCTGGTGTAGAATATTTTCTTGCGAAAAATGGTTTAAAATATTTTTTTATTGATACTGCTTTACTCTTAGGTGGTAAGTCTCAAGGAGTCTATGCTGCTCGATTCCCTTTACTTGCTGAACTCTGGAAGCAATTTGAATCTCAATATGAAGAAATTCCAACTTCTTTTGAAAAGTCTCAATATGAACCATATTTAGTGTCTACTGATCCTAGTACTCCTGGACCTGTCGGTTTTTTTACAAGAGATGAAAAAACAGGAATTGTGGTATGGAGCGGAGAACATGGATATCCCGGCTGTGCTGAATATCTCGATTTTCATAAAAAACATTATCCTGGCGGTTTGAGATATTGGAAGGTAACAGAAGCGAAACTAGATTTAGGAAAGAAAATGTTATATTGGCCAGATGACATACCTGGAAAATTAGATGAAAATGCAAGTCACTATGTAAATCTAATTAAGGATATTTTACGAGAATATAAACATAAAAATGGGAGAAATGGAATTGTCGTAGCTCCTTATGATGCAGAATTATTTGGTCATTGGTGGTTTGAGGGAAACTGGTGGCTTGCTAGAGTTCTTCGGTGGGTAGAGGATGATCCCGAAGTAGAATTGACGAATACAAGAATCTACTTAGAAAATAATCCTCCCAATAAGGTTGTTTCGGTGATTGAGGGATCTTGGGGTCAAGCTAGTTCTCATTGGGTATGGCTTAATGAGTGGACGACTTGGACATGGGAAAGAATCTATGAATGTGAAGCGAAAAGTGAAGAAATCATAATAAAATACAAAGATTCTAATGATCCTAATCTAATAAAAATATTAAAACAAATGGCTAGAGAACTCCTACTGCTACAAAGTAGCGATTGGCAATTTCTAATAACCACTTGGAGTGCAAGGGATTATGCTGAAAATAGAATAGCATTGCATTATGAAAATTTCAATAGATTATATGATATGGCTGACAAATACGGAAGCGGACAAAATGTTGAAGAAGGTGAATGGCACTTTTTAGGAACAATTGAATCTGTAGATGATATTTTCGAAGCCATAGACCTTGAACCATTTGCGAAAAAGTGAACATTATATCTTCTTGATATAATTGAAGCTATTGATGACTAATTTCATACAATAGATCTTGAACTATATGTTAGTAAATAGAGAAATACTTAATTTTATTTTATGTAAATACCAAAAATATGAATAATTTAATTCTAAATATATACAACAATAATTAATATGTGGCTAATTGCTTTTTATAGTTCAGTGATGGTTATTAGAGAACAATAGAGTTTCTTTTGAAAGTAAAAACTCGATTTTGTTGATAGATAAAAAATATTTATGGATTGAAAGGGTTTTGTTTATAACAAATTGAAAATCATTTAAATTAATTTTATAATTTCTTTAAGAGAATGTTCTAAAAACTGATATTTTATGAATTTAAATAAACTATTTAAACCAAAGTCAATGGCTGTGGTTGGAATTAGTAAGAAAAATCCAATAAGTCCCGGGAGAATTATATTTGTAAAGAATGAATTTGAAATGACGGTTAAAACTTATGGAATTAACCCAGAAGGGGGTAATATCGAGGGAGTACAATTATATACTCGATTGGACAAATTACCTGAAATACCTGATCTTTTAGTTATTGCACTACCAGCAGAATCTACTATTCAATATGTGGAAGAGTGTGCTCATTTAAATATTCCTGCTTGTATAATTATTGGAGGAGGATTTGCAGAAATTGGAAGTGAAGGATTAAATCTACAAAAAAGCTTAGAAAAAATTGCCTTTGATAATGATATTGCAGTTTTAGGTCCAAATTGTATCGGTGTATACTCTCCTCCTTTAATTGATACAATTTTTATGCCCACTGAACGGATAACACGTCCACCAAAAGGTTCTGTTGCATTAATCAGTCAATCCGGAGGGGTTCTTGTTGATCAATTTTTTCACAAATTTAATGAAATTAAGATAGGTGTTTCTACTGCAGTATCCATAGGAAATCGAGCCGTTGTTGATGAAGCTATGTTATTAGAATATTTTAGTAAAGAAGATAAAGAAACATCTAATATTGCTTTTTATTTAGAAGGATTTAAGCCAAATAAAGCGCGGAAATTTTTAGAAATTGCTAAACAATCAGTAGACATGGTTATAACATATTTTGGCGGGTTATCTAAAGAAGGAAAAATGGCAATAAAATCTCATACTGCTAGCTTAGCGGGAAATGAAAAAATTCTATCAGCAGCTTTAAAACAAAATTTAATTATACAACCTAAATCAGAAAGTGAATTGCTTACTTTTCTTAAGTTATTTAATATTTTATCTCAGAGAAAAAAACCTTTTGATGAAAATATGGTTGTATTTGGGAAAGTAGCTATATTATCACTTTCAGGAGGTCATGGTGTTATATGTGCTGATCTACTTAAAAAATATAGTTTATCTATCGTAGCTTTTACTGAACAACAACAAGAAGAAATGAGAAAATTAGTAAATCCAGTCGCTCGTAATATAGCTTCATTTAATAATCCAATTGATCTTACCGGTTCTGCGCAAGATGAGGATATTGTGAATATTGTACAATATATATCTAAGATAGAACAAATTGAATGTATTATTTTACTTATTCTCCCTTATGCTCCTTCAATTTCATTCATGATTGGAAGAAGAATATCTAATGCAATAACTCAACCGAAAAAGCCTATAGTATGTTTTATACCATATATTGAGAAGTATGGACTAATAATTGAAGCTTTGGAGCTATCAAATATCCCCGTTTTTCATAGTATAAAAGAAACCGTTCAAGCTGTTTCCGCTCTTAAAGTTAGAACAAAAATTTATAATTTAAGAAAACAAAATCCCCCTGTCTATTGGAATGATCGATAATTTGCTGATTCTCATATTAACCGAATTTGGTATTATTTATAGGTTTGATTAGAAGTGTTTATTTATATGTGTAAATATTCTTAGCTTTCTAAGATTATTTTCAAAATATAGATGATATTCATCTTAAAATTATATAATCTTAATTTTTTAGCCATATTCCTTTATATTTTGTAAAGCTTACCCTTATCTATTTATTTTAGTATTCATGGAGTGAGAAACTTTAAAGAGGTGATTTAATATTTATAAAAAAATATTAGTAGGTGTTGATGACTCACAGGATGCTATGGATGCTGTAGAAAAAGCATTAGAATTAAAAAAAAGAGATAATAGTGAAGTTGTTGTATTTCATTCCGTCGTTCACCATATGTATGAATTATTGCCTAATATTTCATTTGCAGGGCCCTCAAATACCTTAATTTCTTATACAATTCACGAAGACTATCTTAAACTAGCTAAGAAAATTCTAAACGATGTCGAAACACGTTTTAAAGATGAAGGTTTAGAAGTGGAAACTAGATTACTTTTTGATATTTTGCCTGAAGACTATATTAAAAAGGTATCTGCAGAAGAAAACTTTGATTTGGTAATATTGGGATGTAAAGGTAAACATTCAAAGCTAAGAGAAGTATTTTTAGGTACAGTTCCAGATAGAGTTATAAATGAGGCTCCCTGTGATGTACTAATAGTAAGATAATGTTATTGATTAAAAATTTGAAGAATCAAAAATAGCTTCAAATTTTTCATTTCAATGAACACTGTGTCTGGTTATTTTTATTATATAAAAAAATAGTTATATATTACATAGGTGGATTTATAATGGTAGAGAAGGAAAAAATGATTTTCTGTTTTTATTGTGGTAAACAAATAATAAACTATAAAATTAAAGAAATTAGTCGATGTCCTTATTGTGGTGTTAAATTGAACTATATAAATGACAGAATATCAAAAAACAAAAAAATATTGATTTAAAATTTAGAATAAATATGAAGTTTTAGATCTTAGATAGTTTATTAAGAAATGCCTATTTTTTCCATTTTCAATCTAAAACCATTCAAAAATATCATTATAAATACTTGAATCTTTTGCTAAAAGGTTAGGAAGATTTCGATCTATAGATATGGCTTGTATTTTAAATTTGCCTATAGAAACATAAAGCAAAAATGATATAAACAAAAAAATGGATAAGAATATAGTAAATAAAAAAAAATTGAGTATTATGCAAGACAATTTTGACCAGCTTCAAAAGATTATTGTGAAACTTATGCGAAAATTCAAGGTTCCAGGCTTGGCAATTGGCATTTTACAAAATGATAAGAGTGTTTACGAGAAGGGATTTGGGTTCCGTAATCTCGAGGAGAGTTTACCGATGACACCAGACTCTTTAATAGGTATTGGAAGTATCTCAAAGTCTTTTACTGCGTTGTTAATATTGAAATTACGAGAAAAAAGAATATTAAATTTAGAGGATTCAGTATGTAAATTCTTAGAAATTGAACCTTTTATAAGCCATCCTAATATTACAATTGCTCATCTCTTATCTCATAGTAGTGGGATACCTTCCGTTGACGCTCAGTGGCTTCCTATTGCTATTACTTATGGAGATTATCAACGTATTTATCCATTAGGGTCCCTTGATGACTATCTTTATCATCTATCCGAAACTAAAGATGAAATTTTCTTCAAACCAGGCGAAAAATTCTTCTATAATAATGATATGTTTACATTATTAGGGATGATTATAGAAAAATTAACCAGGAAGTCCTTTGAAGATGTATTATGTGAAGAAATTTTAAAACCTTTAGAAATGAATCGTGCTACAGTTAGTAGAGAGAAGCTTGAAAAAGATCCATTTAATGACTTCATTACTGGTTATATCCATAAAGGCTCGGAAGAAAAACTGCAATTTGACAAACCTAAGTTACCCTTTTCAAAATATCTTCAAGCTCCTGGTGGTTTATATACAAGTATGCATGAAATGCTCAATTATGCAAGATGCCTTTTGAATGATGGAGTTTATAATGAAAATCGAATAATTAAATCAGAATCCTTAGATCTACTATGGACCCCTAGAATTAAGTCTCCTTATGGTTATGGTAAGGATCCGAAATATTGCTTAGGATGGGTAAGGGAAGAAGATTTCCTGAATAATACCCTAATTCATCATGGAGGAGGGCTTGGAGTAAGCACTTCCTTTTTTGGATTAATACCACATTTAAACATTGGCGTAAGTGTTGCTGAAAACGACGACAGTGGAATATGTAGCATAATCGGACTTTCTGCTTTATTATTAATGCTTAGAAAAGATCCAGAAAAAATTAATGAAAAACTAAAAATAATTGAAGTCTATGATAAAATTGCTGGAAATTATAAATCATCCCTGGGTTTATATAAGCTTGAAGTCATTTTAAAAGCATTTTCCATTCATATAAAAGTTGAAACAGATGATGGTACTTTCAATTTCCCTCTTATTATTGAAGATTTCGATAATTTAACTTTCAGATTATTTTCAACAATTCCCTCAGACCTTCAAAAAGTCAAATTTTATCAAGATTCTATGACAAGAAAAGTGATTTTTGCTACCTATGATAGATATCTATACCATAAAGTATAAACTGATATCTTCAATCACTCTTTAGAAATCAAATATCATTTTCAATATTAGCTTTTTAATATTTTCTTTTTTCTATTATGACCATTAATAGGTGAAACAATTTTCGAAAAGTGTACACTTAAATAAAATTTGTATTAAAAGTCATTCAAAGACAAAAAAACCCTTAGTAAGGTGAAAAATAATAGCTTATATAATGTCTACTGAGACTATATTTGTAATGATTGCTGTTATAATTCCAAGTTTATTGATATTCTTTCAGAGGAAATTCAAAATAAAAAGAAAATCGATTAGCTTTAAAATTTTATTACATATAATGTTATCGACTTCAATTACAATTGCGTGTACTGCCTTTGCTTACAGACTATTTACTGATTCAATTCCTAGAGTGATACTCATTCTAAGTGCATTTAGTTATGTCGCTTTTGCTATATATTATTTACTTAACATAATTCAGAAGCAAGAAATAAAGATATCAACTATGCTACGAGATAGTTCAGAAGCTTCTATAAATGTTTCAAATATTGCTACTGAATTGACTGCAAGTGCGAGTGAAGTGAACGCCGCACCAGAAGAAATCGCAGGTTCTACTCAAGTTATAACGCAAGAGGCCCAAGAAGCAATAAATGCCACTTATAATATAAGAAATGTTATTGATCTGGTAACTAATATTGCAGATCAGACAAATTTATTGGCGTTAAATGCCAGTATTGAGGCAGGCAGAGCGGGTGAACAAGGAAGAGGTTTTGCAGTAGTAGCAGATGAAGTTCGAAAATTGGCTGAAGAAGCAAAAACTGCTGTACTCGAGACTAATAAGGATATCATTAATGTAGTGAATAAAATTAATTCAACATTCAGTTCTATGGAAGGAATAAGTGCCTCATCGGAACAACAAACAGCTTCTATGGAAGAAATTTCTGCAACAGCTAATAAACTTGGCAATTTAGCTGAAAATTTAAAAAATAAATTAACTAGTGAAGTTTAAAATAATTTGAGGTTTTTGCTCTATTAAAAACCCGAGATCCTAATTTTTTTTTATTATACAAATTCTCTCTAAATCTCTCATTAACTCTATAAAATCTAATTATAAAGTTTAGATTATATAATTGAAACACTTTAACAGTTTCAATAATTGGTCTATAAAAATTATAAATAGCTATATTAGTTCATGTAACCTAAAGAAGTATTATGTTTGAATAAGTGTATAAGGGTTGAGGTATTTTAATGAAAGTTAGTATCAGATATCATGAAATTTTAGAAGAATTTTTGGAAAAAGAATTGAATTGGTTAAAAGAAGAATTTGAGATTCTATTCCAGTCAAAAACAAAAAATTATACCAAAGATGACAAGAAACTTGCAAATAATATCTTAGATTACATTTTAGAAAATACCTTTGTTTATGATAATATTATTTTAATCAATTTACTTAATGAAACCTTAGAAAATATTGAAAAACAGTATATTAATTTATTTTAACATAATATCCGATATTCATACTTGAAATTTCTCGTTTTTTATTCTTACTTTTATCTATAAGTTTTTGATTTACTATACATTATCTTATTTAATAAAAATGTAAAATTGACTTTTTCATAATGAGAGCAATAACAGAAGAGAAATTTGAGGAACTCTTAAAATTTATGGAAGAAAAGGAAATTGACGTTTTGATGATTATGGATACCGAATACGGAAAAAATATAAATTTACATTATCTTACAGGGCATCCAGATAGCGCTATTGTATTACTTACTAGAGATGGAGAAACGGTCTTAATTCCTGGTGATATTCAATTAGCAGAAAAATACGCTGAAGTGGATGAAATCATTGATTTAAGGAATTATGATCTAAATTTTCATATGGCCATAAAGGATTTTGTTGAGAATCGATGGAAAAAATCTTCACTTACATTTGGAGTTCATGAAAATATTCTTTATGGTACGATAATTAAAATGAAAAATAATATATCACAACTGAAATTCTTTACGGATCCAATCCAAATCACACGAATTCTCGAGAAACTACGCTCCACTAAAAGTGATTATGAGTTAAATCAATTAAAAAAAGCCACTCAAATAAGTAATAAAACAATTGAAGATATTAAGAATTTTTGTATAAACGCGAAAAATGAAACTGAGAATGATTTATCATTTCTCGTACGTAAAAAAATGGCAGAATATGGAGCAGATGATGTTGCATTTGAAAGTTTGGTTGGGAACACATCACGTTCTCATCAATTACATTGTTATCCACCAGCATCTAATCAAAAATATGCTCTACAAGGGTTAGCTCTAATTGATTTTGGCGCAAAATATAAAGGTTATTGCGCGGATATTACAGTTCCAATTAGTTTTGGTAATTTAGCAGAAGAACAACAAAGAATGAGAGATTTTGTTATCAAAGCTTACGAAGCTGCAATAGAAATTATTGATATAGGAGTCCCTCTTTGGAAAATCCATGAAGAAGGAGTTCAAATGTTGAAAAAAGGAGGTTATGATTTACCTTACGCTTTAGGTCACGGTTTAGGACTAACCGTACACGATTCCCCACTTTTAATACGCAAACCATCAGATGAATATTCATTAAAACACTGGAAAGAAGAATATGTACAAGATGGTATGGTCTTTACAATTGAGCCTGGAATCTATAAACAAGGATTAGGGGGTTTTCGATTAGAAAATGATGTTATGATTAAAAATGGAAAAGTTAATGTTATAACAAAATCAGAACATCTAAATTTTTAGTTCTTTTTAAATTGACAGTATCTATAAATTCTTTATTATTACTTGAATTTGTATTTTTCATCATTAATTTCATTTACTACTCAAGAAAGTTTTTAAAAAATAAAGAATATTAATAATAGAAATTTATATTCCGCCCCACATATTATCAAACCAATTAAACCAACTAAATAATTGAGAGAACAATAAATAAAATAACAGGAAAATAGCGATATCTAATATTCCTACAACTATTCCTATCAATGCTAGTGCATTATTCTCATCTCTGTTTATTCCTAGAATGCCTAAAATTACTGCTGCTATACCTAAGACTGGAGCGAGAAAAAAGGCAGCAAATAACAAACCAAATACAGCTGAAATTAATGATGCAATCCCATAATTATTATTTCCACTTGAAGTAAATCCCCGTTGAGATGGTCGTGCCTGAATTGTCTGTGGTGGACTCGTCATCCTTGGTCGTGGTCGAAGTTGTGATTGTGTAATCTCTTTTTCTTTTAGACTGTTTCCGCACGTTGGACATGCATTCCATGATTCTTCTACTTCCTTACCACAATAAGTACAATATGGACTCATAATTTACTATTTTATTGTTCTTTTGATTATAAATATCTTATTTTTTTATAGATAAATATTGTTCTTCAAAAAATATTCCTCTATTGGATTTTAATCCTATATTATTATTTAAATCTCTTGTCCTAATTCAAGAGTCTTATCCCTTAATTGAGAATTATCACTAATTTTACAGTTAGGCGCAATAATTGCTTTCTCTAAAACAACATTATCTCCAATTTCACAGTTGTTACAAATAATACTTTCCTTTATTATACAACCAGAACCAATTTTAATTTCATCCCAAATAACACTCTTTTCAATAATTGAATCTTCTCCTATAGTAACATTTTGACCTATTGATGTTAATTCCATGATTTTTACGCGATTCTCTAACTGCACATATTCTCCAAAACAAGTAGGTTTTTCAATCATAATGTTTTGTCCTGAGTTTATAACGCCCATTACATAAATTCCATCATATTCAACACCATTTGGTAAGATGGGCCACGCGTATTTTCGTAGTAAGTCCCAATTTGCCCATAAATAAGTAGTTGCATTTCCTGCATCCATCCAATAATAATTTTCCACAAAACCAAATAGATCAAAATTATTTTCCAAGAGATACGGAAAAACTTCCCCTCCAAAATCCATCAAACTTGTTTCATGAAGAATATTTCCAATTTCTTTACTAAAACAATAAATCCCTGTGTTAGCAACATTAGTATGTAAGAATAAATCTTCTCGCTGTGCCATGCTACTCAAATATAACTCCATAGGTGCTGGCTTTTCTAAAAAAAGATATATCTTCCGATTTGTATCCAATAAAACAACACCGTATTGAGAAATATGGCTCTCAACAGTTTTCATTGAAATTGTTGCCAGCCCTGCTTTATCAGAATGGAATTTCATGAATCGTTTCACTGGTAGATTTGTTACGATATCTGCCATAGAAACAACAATTTGCTTCGAATCTATTTGATCGGATAATAACCTATAGGCATCTGCGGTACCTCTACTATTCTGAATTTCACATTCTAACTCTACATCTCCCAATCTATCTTGAGTCCAAGTTTTATTTATATAATCTCTCATTTCCTTTCCCATGTATGCCAATGCTAAGATTATATGTTTAATATCCGCGTACACTAAATGTGCAATCGCATAGTCAACCATAGGAACATTTGTGACTTTTACAAGTGGCTTTGGAACTAGAGAGGTCAAAGGCATTAACCGTTTACCTTTACCACCCGCTAAAATTATCGCAGACCATTCACGAGTCATATTAACCTAATAAAATGAGAAAAAAATGAATTTATTCAAAGACCATTCATATTAAATATCAGATCCAATAGATTTAAATCTAATTTTATTTGATTTAAAAAAGTTATTACTTTTGCGTATAAAAAGCGAAAAATGATTATTATTGAAGATATTTTTTCAATGATTCTCTGATTTCTTTTGCTGCTATATGAGGTAATTTTCTAGCAACGCGCATATCATCAGCCATTTCAGCACCACCAATTACTTCATGAGGAATAATATCAGCAAACATATGGAAATCAGCATCATAACCATATGGACAACAATTAAATAGAATATTGCGGTTTTTATCAATTTCTATATCATCTAATGCTTGAAAAATCATTTTTAGTGACATAGCTAAATCTTCAATTTGATTAACTTTTAATTGAGAAAATCTTCGTATATGTTCATTTGGATGAAATCTTATGTGATAATTTCTTACAGGGCTCCCCGTATTGTAAAAAGTCCAGAATTCTGTTTCTAATATAAGGCGATCTGATCCACCATGAGTTGTTTTACATAAATGACATTTATCTCCCATTTCTTTAAAAGCTTCAAGATATCCCTCCAATCTACTTCCATGACCATCCATAGTTAGATCAATATAAACTTGACTATGAATCCTTGGTTGAGATCCTCCAACTTTGGTCCCAATATTGAAAAATGGCATTACGGGAATATCATAATAATCTTTATTTATAGATTCTTCAATACAATAAAGTATTGCGGCTCTCATAGATAGGAAAATTCCTGCTAATACATCCTCTGGAATTAAATTAAAACACAAAGAGGGATAGAAATTTCGAGAAATCGTGACTAAATTAATTCCTCTTGAAAGCTTTAAATGGGAAGGCAGATTTTTCACTATAGATTCATTTATCTCGGGATCAATGATCCGAGCCATTGAAGGATACCGATTTATAAGAGTTATAGCCTTACACACATCTGGAATTCTTTCTATTTGATGTGGTTCTGCTGAAAACGGATTGTCTCGCCTAATTTCGTCTTGAGTAACGATCATGGTGAAACCATCACTAAGTGGAACCCCCCAATCATCGTGGATAATTTTACCTTCTGTTACCGAACTAAAAACATCTTTATATCTTCTCATTATTTTTTTTGAGCAATCCCGAAATTGCTTTTCCTCTTCGTTAGTCTTAAAGCCTTTTGGCCTCTCTGATCGTATGGGCGAGATATAAGAATAATGTCCATAATATCTTGCCTTTTTTCTCAAGCCAAAACCCTCAGTATGAATTGTTACTGTCGATAACGGATCCCATCTTTTAATTGGAACATCATAACTCGTTTTACCCTTAAAATTCTCCTTGTTTATTATACCCCATTCCATAAATTTAGGAGTATAATGATTTGGACTTTCTTTTTTATCAGAAATAAAAAACTACCTCTTTCTTTTTTCTATTAGATTTTATAAATATTATTTCAATGGTATTTATGTTTTACTTAATTAGGAACCAAAAACTAATAAAAAAAGAAAAAAAAAGAAAAAAGCTTTATCTAGCCGACGTGAACTAAATCTTCTAAGACCATAAATTGTTTAATTCTTAATATTCTAATTTCTTTATAATCTTGTATGTCTTAAATTCCCGAACAGGTTCATCCTTTTCATTTAAACGTTCAATTGGAACTCTAACATAATTTTCATCATCAAAATCTTCAATTTCAGTCTCCTTATATCTAGCCATGTTGTCAGCCAGTTTTAATTCTCGAAGTAAAAAGTCTCTTACAGCTACTCGAATTAATTCTGATCTAGATGGATATAACCCATTTTCTCCCACTAATTTTTCTATACTATCCAGATAGGATTCTGGAATGTTTACAGTAACAATTTTCATAAAACCACATCATATACTTTATTAGATATGCCAAAATCAATATTCGGCAAAATGACTAAAGCTTTTTAAAAAACAATCGCCTTAAACCACAATTTTTTTTATATTTTATTGTATTACACATTAATATATAAATGTTTTTTTTTATCGGATTAATATATTTAAAGTAATACTATTTTGTCATGTCTTAAATATTCCAAATCATATATTAATGTATTAATTTTTAAAATGTTTCTATACTCCTCAAATTTAAGGATATTTTCGAAGTTTAAATTATTATATAAAGATGTATGAACAATTTTATATAAATATATAATTAATACTGAACGATTTTATAAATAAATCTTTTAATCAACAAAATTGTATACTTATTTAAATAATAATTTAAATAACTATATATTTGAGAAGATTCGTATTTTAAATCATTTCTGAATCACATTTGTAAACTATCTTAATTTAGAATTGAAAATACTATTTTTAATATTCTTCATCTAAATTTACTTTATTAATATAATCTTGATGCCCATGAGCCATTCGAGATATATTTTCAATAACTTCATTCCATCTTAATAAATCATTAAAAGGAGAATAACCTCTATGTGGTGAGAGTATTATATTATTTAAAGTATGGAAGGGAAAATTGAACAGATACTTCTTACCTTCTTCATTACTTTTCGGAGTATAGTCATACCAAACATCAATTGCAGCACCATGAATAATATTTTCTTTCAATGCTTTAAATAAGCTTTCTTCATCAATAATATCGCCTCTGCTTACATTTATTATTAAACCATTAGAACCTAATAATTCTAATTCTTTTTTACCAATTAGTTTCTTTGTTAATGTAGTTAAAGGTAAAGCAATTATAAGTATATCAATGTTTTTTAGAAAATTATGAAGCTCAGAAAATTCATATCGTTTTACTGGAGTTGGTAATGTTTCATGTTGTTTCTCCCAATGTTTTCTTAAAACATAAAATTCTACATCAAATCTACTTAAAAATCGATGTACTTTTTGATTTATTGCTCCATATCCTAATAATCCAACTTTTTTATTTCTTAAAGGTATTGATTCAGCATCACCATCTCCAGTTCGCCATTTTCCTTGACACATCCATTCATGATGAGGGATAATTTTATTCAAAAGAGTCAATAAAAGTGCTACTGTATGTTGAGCTACAAAATATGAATTTCCATGACCTTTAATTAGGAGAACTTTCTTCTTTCTATTAACTTCTCTAAAAAGTTCTATTAAGTGTTGTACTCCTGCTCCAGGATTAATAAATAATTTCATTTTCATAGCTGCGTTTAAAATTTGCTTAGAAGGACGCCATCCAATTAAAATCTCTGCCGTTGATATAAAGTTAAACAAATTTTTTTCGGACAAGTCTTTTCGGAATATAATCTGGACATTTTTTAAAGATTTCAATTTTGTAGTTAAATATTCTCTTACTTGGTCAGGAACATTAGAAATAAAACACACTGAGATATTATTATCTATACCATTTTGTAGATTATCCGAATAGTCCATAGTCTTAGAAATTTATACAATACCCGTTAAGATTAGTGAATTCTCTTATACTTATTTCTAATAAATAATCCTTAATTCAAATAAATTTTTATATGCAAATATCTACGATCAAAATAATTAAGAAAAAATTGGGAAAGAAATTGTCAGAACAGAAACTGTTTCAAGTTTTCATTAACAAAATAGAATTTGATCCTTCAGAATTCGTAGTAGCAATTGAAGAACATGAACTTAATGATTTTCAGAAAAAAGCAATCGAAAGTGCAACTTCTATTCTAAAGGAAAATATAGTAGGAGATATAAAGTCATTTGGAGGAAATCTTAAAAAAAATGAAGAAAAGTTTAAAGAACTTGAAGATAAAATTAATGAAGAATTAAAAAATGAAGAATATGAAGATTTAAAGAAAGACCTGAAGAATTTTGCTAAAATTTTACGAGAATTTATTGAAAAAACTTGTGTAGCAGTAATTCCTATAAAGGAGATGCCATGGGTAAATGTATTATTTCGGACAGTGCCTCGTATTGTATTTGATAAGAAAGTAGAGATTCTAGATAATGCTATTGCATATTATGGCGAAATTAAATGCGTTATATCTCGTCCGACTATTTTTGGTAAGATGAAAGATGAAAAACCATTATTTGCTCCAATAATGGGTACTATTGATTTAGGGGGTTATAAGCTGGATGACTCGCAAAAAGAACCTAAATCACAAATATACACCTATATAGATGCTATAATTAATTCATTTGATTCCACTTTAACAAAAAACCATCTTGCTAAATACCATGAAGGATATCAGAGACATGGTGATCCAATTTGCGATTTTTTAATGAAAGATAGTGAATTAATGAATTCAATGGAACGAATTACTTCTGGTATCGAATCTAATAGATTAACTTCAGATATTGCTATATTCAGCATAGCAATCCCTCAAAAAACAGATAAAACGACTTTATTATTAATTACAGATGAAGGAAAAGATCCTAACAAATATTCAAGATGTTTTGAAGCATTATTAAGATTTTCTGCAGAATCTTGTAATGTTCCCTCTCAACAACCTCAAACACCAGGACAAGTAGCACAACCATCCCAAGGATCTGTTAGGACACCAGGAGGACAAGAACTGAAAGCATGGACTGCTGAAGAGTTAGCAGAAGAAGCTCAAAAGCGTATGTCTTCCCAACCCGAGATGCCTGCTTGGAGCGAAGAAGAATTAGCTAAGTTCGCATCTGAAAGAGGAACGGGATTACCAGAAGGAATGGAGGTCTGGACTGAGGAAGAATTACAAGAATTGGCAAAAAAGAGACAAGGGGGGCTAGATATCCCAGAATGGAAAGTAGATGAAAGTATGAAAGAATGTGTTAAATGTGGATATAGTTTAAGACCTGGATGGAGTCGTTGTCCCGTTTGTGAAACTCCTGTAGGTGCTAGACCAGAAACTGCCCCTGAACCAGAAACAAAACCTAGTGAAGAGTCATTAGAAGAACCTCCTGAAGAGGAAAAAGAAAAACTTTCTGAAGATATCGAAGAAGAAAAAGATGATCAATAAGACTTCATAGTTAGCAATATTTTTTTTTAGTTTCCTTTTTAAATAGCAAAAGTATGATTACCTTTCATTATTTAAACCGAAAACTTTAAAAGAAATAAGCTCCGCAAGATTCCAAACTTTTTTTAAGGTAATTTTATTTTCAAACTTATAGGAATTAAGAATTCTGGAAATTTATTTGTTACATAACATCTTCTTATTCAAAGGAAGGAAAATTCAGGATTTAGATGAACTAAACATTTATAGTTATCCAAATGAAATTATTAACATTAAAGATAAAATCCTTGTAAATAAGATTATAAAAGAACATGATAAAGTAGATATTATTCAACAAACGAATTCAAATCGTTTTATTATTGATGAACCCATTGCTCAATATATCGATGATTTAAATATATACACCTCTTGTATTAACAGTAAAATTATTATTGGTTTGATTTTTGATAATGATGATAATCCTTATGACTATAAAGAAGTTTTCAAGGATTTATTGAACGAATTGCTAAATAATGGTAATGGATACTCCTTTAATGAAGAAATCGAAATTGATACTTTATTAATATCTATGTTTATTGATATTCGAAGGTTTTATGACGAGGTAATTGAGATATCTCCAGATTTTGAATATTATTTTGAAAATGAAACATTTTTTAAAGTTTTCCTTTTCGGTATTGATGAAGTTGGAAAGTCTAGTTTAGTAAGACGGATGAAAACTGGTGAATTTACGGACAACTATTTTACTTCTACAAGAAAATTCAACATAGAATATATACCCGCAGAAGAAAATGGGTTATTTGCTGTATGGGATATGCCAGGACAAAAGAGTTTCAGAAAGAAATGGCTTAAAGGTCTTCAGGACTCTAACATTATAGTTTATATGATTGATGTTGCGAATCAAAGAAGATTTGAGGAATCTAAAAAGGAACTTTGGAATGTCTTAAGGAATAATGAGTTAGATGGAATCCCATTGCTTTTATTATACAATAAAATTGATTTAGTCCTAAATTCTCAGGAAATTTATCAAAACCAATCTCACAACTTAAAGAATGAAGTTTCTCAATTGTTTGATTTAGATAAAATAAAAGATCGAAAATGGAAATTTCTTTTCACTTCAGTAAAAACCAACCATAATATTGATAATATTATTCCAACAATTTTAGATTTGATCTCGTCTTAAATTCCCAATTTAAAAGGAAACTTTAAACAAAAAACTCTCAATCCTACTAATATTGTGTTTTGACGAAGTAAACATTAAATTTAAATATCTCGGCGTTTAAATTTCTATTATATGATATAAAAACTAATTATTTCCGATTTTATATTAAACTGGGGATAAACTATGTCGAAAAGGCTTAAAAAAGACCTGCAGGTTATGATTGATGAGAAATTAGGGCAATTATTTTTGGGTGATAAAAAGAAAGATTTACGGTTACTTATGTTTAGACCTATTGATTTAATCGAATTCTCTGAGTTCGCTGGAGCAAACGCAGATGATATACTTATTTGGGTAGGAAAGACTTTAGGTAAAGCTTATATGGATAAATTCTTCTATAACAAAGATTGGAGTTCAGAATCTCTAGCTACAAGAAAAGAAGTGTTACTAGGGAATCTTGAAGCGTTAGAACTTATGGGTTATGGAGAATTATCGGGAGTATTTAAAAAAACACATATTCTAGTTATGGTTTTAGATTCACTATCAAAAGAAGAATCTGATAACATTATGGCTAAAAATCTTTGTTTACTTTATCATGGGATTTTTCTCGGGATGTTTGAAGCTTTACAAATTGATGTAGATGGTGAAGAGATCGAATGTGTTTTATTGGGAGCTGAGAAATGCACATTTAAATTTAATTTTCTTGTAGAAGAATTAGATGATAGTCTTGTGGATGAGGACACAGGAGAAAATGTCTCAGAATTCTTATCTACACTTTAAAGAATATTTCTCTATTTTTGTTAACTAAATTCTCCATATTAAATTGTGAGCATATAGATCACATTAGACTTTTATCTATCTATATATATAGGCCAATTACGATCTAAACCTAAAAGTAAGAAGTGAAAAGATATGCCTTTATTTAAATCACAAATTTCCGGAGTTTTAATTTTAGGTACCAGTATTTTATCAATGGTAGATGGTAAGGTGGCTTTTAAAAGCAATGCACTGAAAATATTAGATGAAAAAGGAATAAAAAATATAAAACCAAATGATTTATATTCTCAACAAAAATTTTTGAATTCACTCAAAATCATTTATGAGAAATTAGGAGATATTACTCTCAAAGTTATAGGAATGAAAATACTCGAAAAAGCTCAATTACCTTTAGGCATAAAAACAACAGAACAAATTCTAAACTCAATAGGCGACATCTATAATATGAACCATCAAGGTGGTTATTGTGGTACATATAAATTCACAAAGATGGGTAAAAATGAAGGAATTATGAAAGTAGACACGCCATATCCTTGTTCATTCGATATGGGATTGATAGAAGCATTTATAAATAAGTTTAGGGAAGATGGATCAAAAACTTCTCTTAAACACCATTCAGAAGGATGTAGAATGAAAGGGGCATCAACCTGTGAATATAAAGTTAAATGGTAAATGTCTTATTATACAAACTAATCCTTGCGTAGTGTTTAACGAGATATATTCAATTTACGCTCTTAAGAGATAAAGTATCATTGAAAATAACAATATCTGAATAAATTTGATAGAGTGAAATTTCACACTTTTTTCAATTAATAGAGATTAGATTTTGAGTTTTGGAATATAATAATTAAAATAAAATCTAACATAACTCTAATTATAATCAAATATCAAAAAATCATAAAACTAGAAATAAAATTTGATGTGAGAAACCTTTGGAAAAAAGAGGAGCAAAAGTAAAAATTGATGAATACAAAGGTCCACTTGGTACAATAAAAGGATTTGAATTAACAACTGGTAAAGTATCCTTTGGAGATGAAACTGAATGGGAACCAATGGGCCCACATCCAATGCCACATATTCCTACATTAAGAAGCTGGTTTTTCAAAATGATGGAGCGATACAAACCATTTTATATGCCAATCTGTGACATGTGTTGTCTCTGTACATACGGAAAATGCAACCTTTCAAAAGGTCGGACAGGCGCATGTGGTATAAATATGGAGACCCAACAATCTCGAATTGTTGAAATTGCATGTTGTATAGGTGCAGCATGCCATTCTGCACATGGTGATCATCTACTTCATTGGCTAAAAGATAAATATGGGAATGTTCCAATTAATTTTGGAAATAATATTGCTGTAGAGATGCCTCACACACGATTGGTTGTAGGTATGAAGCCTGAAACCTTAGAGGATTTAGAAACAGCAATGGAATGGGTGCATTATACCATTACTCACTTGCTAGCTGCAGGACATACAGGACAGGAATCAAATTATTTAGATTATGAATCAAAAAGCTTTTTAGCAGGTTTAGCAGATTCTGTAGGTATGGAAATTTCTGATGCTGTTCAAATCGCTGCATACGGATTTCCTATGGGCGATCCTAATGTCCCTATTGTCGAACTTGGTATGGGAACAATTGATACGAGTAAAGCAGTAATTTTAATGATTGGTCATAATGTTGCGCCTGGAGTTGAATTGGTTGATTATATTAGAGAAAAAGGAATTGATGATAAAGTTGATGTAGGTGCAATTTGTTGTACTGCTCATGATTTAACCAGATATTATGATGGTGCTAAAATTGTTGGCTCAATGTCTAGACAACTTCATGTTATTCGATCAGGAATACCAGATGTAGTAATGGTTGATGAACAATGTGTAAATTTAAGATCATTTGAACAAGCTCAATTAATTGGTGCCCCCTTTATTGCTACGAATGAAAAGAATATGAGTGGATTACCTGATAGAACTAACGATCCAGTTAATGAAATTATTGATGATTTAGTCAGTGGGAAGGAACCAGGGGTTCTTGTTTTAGATCCTATAAAAGCTGGGGAAATCGCAGCCGAAACTGCCGTAAGAGTGAAACCTATTAGAAAAGCAAAAAGCGGAGTTCCTGATGAACAAGGTTGCATTGATATGGCAATGAATTGTAATGGATGTGGTAATTGCCAACGAAATTGTCCGAACGACTTGCCACTTGTGGAAGGAGTAAAATTAGCTAAGGACGGGGATTTTTCAGTATTAGCCGGAGTTTTTGATGACTGTTTAGGATGCGGAAGGTGTGAAGGAGATTGTATGAAAAATGTGTCTCCTTTAACTTTACTACAATATGCCGCTAAAGAAAAGATTAGAAACGAAAAATTCAATTGTCGTGTAGGACGCGGGCCAATTATGGATACAGAAATCAGAAATGTAGGCGCGCCTATTGTCTTAGGAGAAATACCTGGAATTGTTGCTATTATTGGATGTGCTAGTTATGCTCATGAGATTCAGGAGCTCTATAAAATGGCCGAAGAATTTCTTGTAAGAAATTATATTGTGGTTGTTTCTGGATGTGGAGCAATGGATATTGGTCTAGTGAAAGATGAAGAAGGAAAAACATTATATGATAGATTTCCTGGTGATTTCGATCGAGGCGGTTTAGTAAATGTAGGTTCATGTGTATCTAATCCTCACATTACAGGAGCAGCAATTAAAGTTGCTAATATCTTCGCTCGAAGACCATTACGGGGGAATTTCGAAGAAATTGCAGATTATATTTTAAATAGAGTTGGTGCTGTCGGTGTTGCATGGGGTGCAATGTCCCAAAAAGCAGCTAGCATAGCAAGTATGGCTAATGGAGTAGGGGTTCCTGCAGTTTGTGGTCCACATGCTGCAGAATATAGAAGAATGTATATTGGACGATCTGATGATGTGGATGTTTGGAAAGTTTTTAATGCTAGAGATGGAACAGCTGATCATTTGGTTGGTCCTGGTCCTGAACACCTATTAACAACTGCAGAAAGTATTGAACAAGCGATCTGTCTTGTTGCTAAATTATGCCTTAGACCAGCAGATAACTCAAAAGGACGAATGATAAAATTATCACACTGGATCGATTTAGAACGGAAATATAAGGGAGTTGAATTCCCAAACGATTTAGATAAATTTATTCGAGTTGAAGCAGATATCCCGATTAATATGAAGGATGAAATTCATGCATACCTAAAGGAAAAAGGTTGGGAACCAAAAGAAATTGTAGATCCAACACTTTTAAAAAGATTGTGTCGAACTTAATTCTCTATTTTTTATTTATTTTTTTTCTTTTGTTTTTTCTTTATTTCATATATTATTATAATAGAAAGAAATTCTTCATGGTTCTTTTATCAACCATTCTTTAGCTTCATCTAAAGTTGAAACCGTTTTAGCATTTACTCCAGAAAACTTATTAACTATATTTAAAAATATTTTTTTTACGCCAGTTATTCCCACAACTGCGGTTTTTTTTAATAGATGTTTTGATATCTTTCCAGCTTCAACAAATGCATTTACTGCCTCTTTATTGGCGTAACTATTAGTTACATCGACTATTAGTAAAATATCTTTCTTTCCTGATTTAAGTGTAAGATTTGCTATATTTTTAACTAATAATGCGAATTGCTCTGGATAAAGATTTGTGTAATCATCAAGTAGAATTTCTTTGCCCTTGTAGTTAAACCATTTCATTCGCACTATTGCTTCAGCTTCAAAATCTTCAATTTTTTGCATATTCTTTCAGTTCTGTTTTTTATTGAGTAATTCAATAATATTGTCTGGTTATATAAATTTAGTCAAATAGAAAAACCAAAATTTAATGTGTTACAATTTATTACATTATTTAGAATCATTTAATACTAAAGGTGTTGGATAGTTTGGATAAGCAAGATAAAGAAATATTAAAATTATCAAAATTATGTAAACATTGGGCAGATCATAATATTACACATAAAGAAAGTTTCTTAAAATGGCAAGGAATTGCTCAGGAAAAAGGATTAGAATCGATTGTAGGAAAATTAAAAAATGCAATTGAAATGCTAGATAAGTGCAATGAATTTTTACTAGATGCAAATAGGGAATTAGAATCATTATAACTAAATCTAACTAATGACTCAAACTATAAATTATAAAATTAGAATAATAATTTTAAAAAATTTAAAGGAATAAATTAATCAGAGGAAGTAGTTGCTCTTTAAAATAATCTAATTTCCCTTCTAACAAATTGGGATGTTGAGAAAGCATCCATAAATATACAGGGATTTGTAATTCTGAGTATTCAAATAACTTTTCTCCGCGAATTGTAAATCCATTAAGAGGTAAATCAAGTCTTAAAGATTTTTCTCTTATTAAACCTATTGTATTATAGAAGTTCGAGAGTGTTTGGAGTAATAAAGCGGTATTATTTACTAACATCTCATCGGTATCTGATCCGGTATAACTCCCAAATATAAGACCATCCATTGAGACTAGACTTGAAGCTTTCGCTTCTACTTGATGAGTAAATTCCTCAAGTATATTTTCAATAATCTCAGAAGTATCAGATACTTTCTTTAACGCAATACTGAACATCTGCATAATAGTCTCTCTCTGGAAAATCGATGTATCACAATAGTCAATTGAGAAATCTTTAAATTCATCAGCAATACTATTGAATTTATTTTTTATGCTTGTTACAGTCTGTTGCCATTGAAGTGTTTGACGAGCATCCTGATCACTTTTGCTTAATACAATTAAAACTGAGGGAATTTCATGTAATTCTTCTAAGATTTTTAATACTTCTCGAAAGTAGTTTGCTGCTTCGGGAATTCTATCTGGATCTTGACTATCTACAACATAAAGCATAATATCAGCATCAGTGAAAAAGAGTTCTGGCCTATTGAAATATAATTTTTCCCTGTACTGTACTTGCCCCCCAAGATCCCAACTAATAATTGGATAGCCGAAAAAATCTAATTTCTCTCTTTTAACACCCCTTGTTGGGAGTAAAGATTTAATTATTGAGAATTTATCTTGAACTACTGCTAGAATAGAAGTCTTACCCCCATTATCTAGACCAATCATTAATAATTTCTTATGTCTTCTTAATTGTTCTTTTATATTTTTTTGAATTACCTGAGCTATCTTTACCCATTTCAACAACATATTAGGGAGGACCTCTTTTATCTCAGGTAAACTTGAAACATTTAAATTAGCTAGATCATCAATAGTTTTAATACTTTCATTAATTAAGTGGTCTGAACTAATTTTGTCAACACCTATTAATGTATCGGGTGTTAATCTTAAGACTTCATCAAGTTCATTAATAAGAACATTCCTTTTAAAGAAATCTTTAATTGCTACACTCTTTTCACTATTTTCTGACATATGACATCAAAATTAATATCAATTATGTTTTTTCTAATATTCTTAATGTTAATAGTAAATTAGCTTTTATTAAATAATTAAATAATTAAATAATTAAATTTATCTAATTGAAGCAGTATTAATATAATTAGTAATTAATAAACATTTAAAAAATCGATTATAACCAAACAATCAATTACTATACTTTAAAAATTAAATCTTAAAAATAGTTTATGATTTATGTCAGAGAATAGAATCCCCGAAAATCTTGTTATTTGCATAGATACATCACGATCGATGTTTAAAAAGGATTTCACACCTAACCGATTAACTTGTAGTATTTCTGCGACCAAAACATTAATAAAAGAACGATTTAATTTAGATAATTTAAGTGCTTTTTCTTTAATTAAATATTCTGATAAAGCAGAAAAGATTATTGAATTTACAACATCAAGTTTTGAAACTAATCTCTTTGAAGTCTTAGAATCTATTACTTGTGGAGGATACTCCGCTATGGGAGATGCTTTAGCATTATCAATTAAAACCTTAATAGCAGAACTTCGGAAAATTGGTGCTAAGACTCCCAGAATAGTCTTGATATCTGACGGAAAATATATGAGAACTGTGGCTGATCCTTTAAAGATGGCACGTTTAGCTCAAGGATTAAATATCAGAATTGACACTTTTGGGCTTGGTAATGTGAGGAAAGACAATATACTTAAAAAGATTAGCGATATTACAGGTGGGAGATATTTCTACAATAATGATCTTGAATCTTTAATCAGATCTGCGAAAGAAATTGCTGATGATAATTATAAAACTTACGGATCTGGTAAAGAAACTCTGATTGAGAATCCAGCTTTTCTTAGGAAAATAGCAGCAGATTTATTGAGAGTACAAGATTTAACAAAAGATCAAGAACAACGTGTTAAACAAATACGTGGTATGGGAGATTTTAAAAAATGTTCAATTTGTTTTTCTGATCAAAATCCTTACACGAAAGGCTCTTTTTACGTGACTGGAAGATATTGTCCCAATTGTACGACACCATTTCATATACATTGTTTAGCAGCATGGGCAGATTCCCAAAAAGATCATCAAGTAAAAAGATCAGGTACAGCAAGATGTCCTCATTGCTTTTATCTTATTAAAATACCCAAAGAAGTTACTCAAATTCAAAAACTACGTGTTCTAACGAAGGGAATAAAGGAAGAAACAGCTAAAAAACCTGAAATTATGCCTGCTAAATATATTCAAGATGTGGGTGTGCTTGGAGATGAAGCACTATTTAAAGCATGTCCGGTTTGTCAATTGATATTTGATAAAGGACAATCAGCAGTTCAATGTGGAAACCTTCAATGTAACGCTCTTTACCATGAGGATTGTTATGAAAAATTAAAGGAAAGTCATTGTAAACAATGTGATGTAAAACTACATCTTTATTAGTGCTAATTATTTCTTTCCTGTTCTTATCAAAATATCTATTTCTGATATCAAATAACATAACACATCATAGCTAGGGCCGGAAAAAAAGATTTCGGCTGCTTTCTCTTTAATCCTATCTTCATGGTTATATTTTGGGTCTTTTTGAATAAGTAATTTTCGTTCAGCAAGCATCCAACATAACTTATCGTAAGTATATCCTTTTTGTGCTAAGAAGTACGCTGCAACATTAACATGAGATATTTTATCTTCACTCATTATTCATAAATTTAAATTTTTTAAGAGTTAGTTTAAATAATAGTTTTTTGACATTTAATTCCTCTTATTTAAGTATAAATTTGAAATTAGAAAAATCAAGCAGTTTAAATAGTTCTTCAATCCTAATTTAAATATCAAACTAATTAACTGATCAAAAATGAGTGATTCTGATTATTATTCTTATGGGATTATAAAGGTAGGAAAAGGAAACTTTGAATTACCTCCAGTATTAATCGGCACTATGTTTTATCAGAATCAATCTATAGTTGATAGGAAAAATCCAGAAATTTTCAATGAGTCAAAAGCAACTAAACGAATTGATAATCATATATCATTATCTGAAAAATACAAAATTCCTAGTCTAATAGAAATTTCTGCTACGACACCTAAATCAATGGTCAATTATCTGGAATTTTATCTTGATCATTATTCACCTCCATTTGTTCTTGGTGGAAATTTTGAATCAAGAGTAGCTGGAATTGAATACCTTTCTGAACATGGGATTAAACCAGATCAATACATTTATAATACGGTTTCAAATCTAAAGAACAAGAAAGAAATTGAAATTGTTAAGAATAACAAAATACAGTCTGTTGTAATTCTAATACTTGGCTCAGTAAATATGACTTCAACCCAAAGGTATACTTATCTTACTGAACGAAATCAACCAAACAACCAGAACTTATTAGAGGGATTATATAAAATTGGTGTAGAAAAACTCTGGATTGATGGTGGAGTTATAGATTTAGAAAGTCTAGCACATATCCTAGAAACAAACGAATTAGTACGAACCTCATTAAAGCTTCCAGTTGGTACGGCACCAAATCTTTTTCTTTTTCAATATTCTTCTCCACGTTTAAATATCAAATTTCATACAAGATATAGGAGGGCTAGTATTATGTTTATTGTAGCCTGGTTTTCTAATTACATTTTTTATGGTGCTATTGAAGATGCAAAGGAATCATTTTCATCGACATATCAATCAATAGAATTCAGAAAGATAACAAAAAGTAGAAATATAAAACTCTTTAAACAATTTTAACTAAATCTCACTTTTAAATTTAATCGTATAGATGTGTAGAGTTACAATTTTTGATAGAAAGCTATTAAAACAAAGGTTTTAATATCTTAATTAAGTCTATGTAATTTGTATAGAACTTTAAATTGAATTAATTATTTACTAAATACTTCATATTTAAGGAGAATAATATGATTAACAATCGCTATAGTGATGAGAAAGAGTTAGAAGCTGTAAGGTTAATAGATCAAGCAGAAACTCTAGTAGATCGTGGGAAGGGAGAAGATGCTATCAAATTTTATGAGAAAGCTGCTTCAATCTATCTTGATCTTGGGAGTTATATTAAATTAGATGAATTATTTATACGGATCACTCATATAATCTCAAAAGTTAAGAATAATATTCAAGCTGTTTATAGATTGAAGTCTATAATAAGAAAAACTGAAGAATTAAAATTATATGAAGTATCTGCTAAATTGTTAATTCAATTAGGAAATGTGGCTTTTAGAATGCATGATTGGGAGACTGCAGGAGAATCTTGGCAAAGTGCTTCAGAATATTTATATAAAACAGATCCCGAAGAATATAGAAATTTAGCTTCAGTGCTCCTTTTAAAAGCAGGAGAATCTTTTGAGCGATCCAGAATTAAAAAAGACGTAGGTAAACGATTAATATTAAAAGCAGTAATGAAAATACACAAATTTGATGAATTGTATGAATTAGAGGAAAAAAATGCATACAATTTATTATCTAATGGAGAATTTGAAGCTTCTGCTGAAAAATTTTTTGAAATTGCTACTCATTTTAGGAAAGCATTGAATGATTTAGATAATTTAATAGACGAAGAAGAGTCTAAGAATACATTACTTAATGCGAAAGCACGGTTCATCCATTTTGTTGCAGAATATCAAACCGTATCAGCATTATGTTTAAGAGCCTCAGAAAATCGTACTCAAAATGAGAGGATTAAAGAACTTGGCAATGAATCATTTAATCTTTTTAAAGAATCAATTTCAATGCTGAAGTCTTATCTTCTTCCAATAAAGTCAGATTTTGATCATGAATTAATTTTAAGAATATCTTTTGATACAATGTTAATTTCTATTATTCAAGGTATGCTTGGCATTCATCAAATAAATCCAAATGAGTTCTTATTAGAAAATATGGAGAGCAATAAGACTTTAGTAAAAGAAATCAAAGGATCACCATATTATAAGATAACTCAAAGAATCGAAAAATTAGGAATTAGAGAATCATTAGATGACCTTTCTAAAACACATTTAGGTCATTTTGAAATGATAAAAAATACGCTAATTTCATATTTTGGATAAAAATAAAATTCAGTATAACTTTGCAAGCACCCTTATTATAACCTTCTTCTATCATTTCACAAGAAGTTGTAGGGTTTTCCAAAAAATAGTAATTTTTAAAAACTCGATTTTCCGACTTCTTTGGATGTTTTTTTCACTATGTAGATTCAACAAAAAGTTTAAAAGTATGTAATGATTTTTAATACATAAGGCTTTAGTTATTGAGAAATCATTCAAGGTTTCTCTGGCTTACTTGTCCTCTATTCATATTACTCAATTATATTTATGGATAGTGGAGATTAGGTTTTTAACTAAAAATACTAAAAATGAGGAATTAGAAAATTGAAGATTTTATATGTTAATCCTGCCCGGTTAAGTTCAGGTCTTGATGCAATAATCAAGGGACCTCCTTTAAGCTTAATATCAATTGCAGCAATGGTTCCAGAACATGATGCAACCCTATTCGATTTTAAGGTTCACAAATATAATGAGAAAAAATTCCGTTCATTATTGAATAAGAGTGATGTTGTAGCTCTCACAAGTATGACACCACAAATTTCACATGCATTTGAAGTGGCTCAAATGGCAAAAGAGCACGGTTGTACCACAATTATTGGAGGGTATCAACCAACATTAGCTCCTGAATTTGTGGCAAAGCATCCTGCAGTAGATTATGCTGTCCGTGGTGAAGGAGAGCACACATTTCGTGAACTTATTGATTATATCGATGGAAATCCGAGTAATAGGGTATTAAGAAATATTGATGGAATTTCTTATAAAAATAAAGAAGGGCAAGTTCTTCATAATAAAGATCGAAAATTAGAACTAAATTTGGACAATTTTCCTATGCCTCGTAGGGACTTGCTAGATGATAAGAAATATGTTTATTTAGGCGCAAGAGTCGCTCAACTTGAAACGTCTCGAGGTTGTCCACATAATTGTAAATTCTGTTGTATAATAAAAATGTGGAGAAATCCAGATCGTCCTGTTACTTACAGAACAAAATCTACTAAACGTATAATGCAAGAAATCTATGATATTGATTGGAAAAATGATTTTATCTTTTTCTGTGAAGATAATTTTACCATTAAAATAAAACGAACAAGAGAGATACTTGAAACTATTATTCGGTCAGGTATTCCAAATAAAATGTTTTTCTCTTGCCAATCTAGAGTTGATACACTATACAGAAATCCTGGTTTAATTGATTTAATGCATAAAGCAGGAATGAGACAAGTATTTCTTGGGATTGAATCAGTTCATCAACAAAGTCTTGATGCAATGAATAAACAAAATACCACTCCTCAAATGGTAAAACATGTGGTCTCATCACTTCAGGATCGTGGAATTTCAATTTTTGGAGGTGTGATCATTGGATTTCCAGGAGAAACTGTGTCAATGGTTAGACAAAATATTCAATTTGCTAGATCACTCAATCTTACCTGTATCCAATTCACACCCATTACTGCATTTCCAGGAACTGATTTCTATAATGAAATGTCAGAGAAAAAAATGATTACCAGCAATGATTATAGACATTATGATTTGTTTCATTCTATGATGCGTACAGAACAACTAACCAATAATGAAATTTATCAATTAGTTGGTGAAGCATATTCTGCATATTATCTTCATAAAGGGTGGCTTAAAATGCTCATAAAAAGATACACTAATCCATTTGGAAATTTTAATTGGATGGGGAGAAATATTCCAAGATTTGCTAAAACGGTGATTAAGAGTGGAAGAGAGATGCTTCTTTCAATGGGAATGTCACAGTCAAATATATCTGAAGAAATGAAAGAATTAATGAATCAAGCGAAAAATGGGAACTATAAAACGTATGAGAAAATTAATGGAATTGAAAAAGAAGTTGAGAAGTTAATCTTAACAAAAAAAGCACCGATACCTGTAAAAATTGTCGAATAGACCAAAAAGAAAGTTTTATATCTAAAACTCAATAATTAGTTTATTAAATTTTAACTTGCTAATTTTGCGAACCCCATGGTCACCAGATGCATAATCGCAAGTAATTAATCCTGCTTCTTCTAGCTTTTTAATCTGGGCAGAAATATTTGCTTCAGTCATAGATAAACTTGCTGCAATATTCGAAACATCCATCGGTTCTTCTTGAATATGATGAAGTATTTGACGCCTTGTTCGTGATGAGAGGGCTTTTACAATCTTTTCAATCTGATCATCTGTTTTTATGGATATAGATTCAGATTTATTCTGCAAATTTACTTCTAAAATACCAGTTTGTGAAATTTCCATGACTTTTTATCCAACCCTTAATATATTTCTAATGGTTATATACACTAAACCAATATTTTTGACGGTATTTATATTTACCTTGTGTTTTATTTGTAACTCATGAGTGCAATAGAATACATTGTATACATTTGATATTAAAATTAACTAATTCTTATTTTTATATTTGGGATTATTTATTTAATAAACTATTCTTTTAATAAAATTAGATATTTCCTTAATCCTTAAAGTCTAATAGTTAAAACGTATTTCCTATTTTGGGGAATCACCTTTTATATTAGCGTCTTTGAGCGCTAATTTTGATCACAACTATTAAATAACAATAATTTTAAAAATATTAAAATTTCGCCCAAAACCTATTAAAAATTCCATTTAATTCCCACTATTACACAGTTTAGGATTTTATCTTATTTTCATATTGTTTTTTTGTAATTTTTTATTCTTTTTGTTTTAAAATTAAAAAATAAAATTTAAAAACTCGAAACATAAGTTATAAAAAACCTTTTAGAATTATTTCAATTTCAGTTAATTTTAGAATAATTGAACTTTTTTATGAATATGAAGAACTATTCTAATTTAAGATTAATATCTATATGTAATTAATTTATATATTTAAATAAACATACTTTTTTTGTTAAATTTAGATTAAAGTGTGACTATTAGAATTTAAACGATTTTTAATATATAAAAGGTTTGTTTATGATAATTTGATTAACAATGTAATAATAAATATGCTATATATGTGTTTAGTCTTTGATCATTTTTGAAAAAAAATGTAAAACACAATCATTTATATTTTTATGTTACTAATATTACATATGTTGCTTAATGCATACAAAAAATACTACTAATGAAAGTTGAGGTGTTATAAATTTCCCCTAATTCAAACCCAAAATCTGCAAGCTCAAGGAAATCCATATCCGAGAGAAGAAGTAAGCTGCAGGAATCGACAAATGTTATAACTGTTAGAATTGAAGAAGAATTAAATATTCATATTGATAAGTTTAAAGAAAGATTGGGGATGTCCAAAGCCGATTTCATCAGGAATTATTTGGAATTATCTAAATATATAATTAAACAGAAAGGTTCAATAAAATCATTAAATGATAGAGATTTTATTATTATAAAAAGAAGTTATTTAAGGAAGCTAATAGAAAATGAATCTGAAGAGGAACAAATAAAATTAGGAAATAAATTGGGTAATTTCATTAATGATATTGCAAGAATTAATGGGAAATTAGAAGATATCGAATATAAACTAGACTTTTGCGACAACTTAGGTTTTTTTACTAAATTTATTGATGATGAAAACTACATTTTATTATCAAAAAAGTTTGGACCAAAAAGATTTGTAGAAGCATTTTCTTGGCGAATCTTTAATCAACCTACTGACTTCAATTCAGACTGGGTATCATCAAAGATCGATACTCAAAGTAAAATCAGAACAGCTTATAATAATAAAGTTTCCCCTATTGAGCGATCATCATCACATTATTCCTTTGAATTTGCTAAACTACTTGAAAGTGAAACAGGTTAAAAAAATTATGGAATTATCTTTTATCAATAATTTCTTTTAATCCTAAAATGGGTATAATTGTTTTATTCGGACGATATAAAATTTCATAATTTAATTCATATAAAGCTCTTTCTATGTAGAAATAAGTAATTAGAATGTAATCCGATTCTAAATTTTTAAGTATTTTCCCTATTAATTTTGACTCCCACACATTTAGAACATTAAGAACGACATCTAGAATTTTTTTTAAAGGTCGAGCAGCTCTTCTGAAAAAAAGATTATAAAGTATTTCCTCTGGAACTTCATATTTCTCTTTTTTAATAATATTTTTCTCAATAAATATAAGTAATGTATTAAATTTTATATAGCTCAAAGCTCTTAAAAAAGAAGCTAAATCTTTTTCAATAGGAAATTTACCTTTCTTTTCAATAAAAGAGAGTTGTGGGTCACCTTCAAAGTCAATAAAGTAAAAATTATAACGGTTATCAACTTTATTGAACAGAATTTGTTCCATATGTAAATCTTGATGCACAGGTTGAATATGTATAATTGATTCTTTGAATTCTGAACGAAAATTTTCAATTATATCTTTAATATCTATTAGAATTGCTCTTATTTTTGGTAAATTGAAAAAGGCACTTTCTGGCTGCTCATCCATATGTTTTAATAAATCCGAAATCATTGAATTTAATCTCTCGGTATAATTCATAAGATATTTTTCACTAGGCATAGATTCTAATTCATATTCTCTTTGGGAGGGTAAAACTAATGATTTGTGTAAGTTTCTTATGTAATTTCCTATCTCTGTAGATACATTAATAGTTTCCACACAATTTTCTTTAATCAATTTAGAGATATTTGATTTTTCAGTAAGTTTAGAATAGTTGTCATCAATATCCTTAAATTTTGTTTTAATCATATCATTAAGTTCATTCCAATATATATCTCCTAAATTGCCTTCATTATGAACATTTTCTATGATTCCTACGGTTTCTTTATCTTGGATCTTTATAGTGCCATAAATTTTTGGAGCATTAGGAAATCTATTTTTTACTAAAACATATAATGTTGAGGGTTCTAAACTTATAGAATAATCTTTATATGATTTTAAGACATATGAAATTGCCTTTTGGTTTGGAACCCTTTTATTAGATATAGTTAATAAAAATAAGAGATTAGTAGTATTTCCTTTCCCCAATTGATTCAAGGAAAGCTCATATCGATCAGGATATAACCCTGCTTCTATTAAATTTTGAACTTTTTTCATGTTAGATTCATCCTCGAATTGTTTGCTATAAAGAGTTAAATCTAATTTCATTTTTGGAAATGATTCAGAAATTCTTGCATCAAATAACAACTTCTTCCAGAAAAAAAGACAAAATTCGGCCTCGAGTAAATTGAGAGTAATTATTTTTTGCTCATTTTCAACAGTCATTGCTATTTTTTTGCTAAATGTGTTTTCTGTAAGGTGCAATATGTTTGAATGTGTTTTCTCATTAGCTTCAAGAACATCTTCAATTTTTTCATAATAAATTAAGGGAATAAAATAAGTCTTAGAATATGAAGCAGTCTTAATTTCAATTATTATCAAGAAGATTTTATCTTCAATTTTCTCAAAATACTGTAATTGTATCTCAAATTCTAGATTTGACAGAGCTGATTTGTCTCCAAACCATCGTCTTGAGAGTAACCACCCCTTAAACTCGTTTGAATTACATACGCCTTGAATTACATTCTTATCTAGATAATTAAACATACAAATCAATTGTTCTGTTTTTAATTGATATAATAGTTAATTTACATAAACTATTATATTTTTTAATTCATTGAAACTTAAAATACTGAAATGTTCCTGCCTTAATTCTTTGAGAGAATTTTTTATCTTTTTATACTTACAAATTGACTATTATAAATGTCTGCATAAAATCCATTCCTTGCAAGTAATTCTTCATGAGTTCCTTGTTCAACTATATTTCCCTCATCTATCACGAGAATAAGATCTGCATTATGAATCGTTGATAATCTATGAGCTATAATAAAACTAGTTCTGTTTACCATTAATTTATCCATAGCATTTTGTATCAATATCTCAGTTCGGGTATCTACAGAACTAGTAGCCTCATCAAGAATAAGAATTTTAGGATCTGCTAGAACAGCACGAGCAATGGTTAGAAGCTGCATTTGACCTTGAGATAAGTTAGTAATTTGTTCGTTAATAATCATATTAT
>JAHPYZ010000078.1 GCA_019058425.1 Promethearchaeota archaeon | reverse complement strand
ATGTTCTTGCATTAGATATGGCTAGGTCACCTCCAATTCAACTGCGTACGGTTCCTGTTGGTGTAACAGTAGAACATGATGTTGAAGTGGCAAGTTTTGATAATATTAAAAAGCTACTTGAAGATGCTGAAGAACCAATCGGAGTACAGAATTGTGTCTGTCGACAAGCTATGGAAACATTAGGAAAAACATGTAAAACTACCTCAAGAATGGAAACATGCATGGGATTTGGGCCTAGTGCTCAAATGTACATTGATTTAGGTTGGGCTCGCCAAATAAGTAAAACAGAGGCATTTGAAATACTGAAAAAAAACGAGGAAGAGGGCTTAATTTTTGAATCAAGCAATTCACAAAAAGCGGAGTTCATATGTAGCTGTTGTGGTTGTTGTTGTGAGTCTTTACAAAGCTTAAAATCGATTCCTAATCCGGCAGGAATTGCATCAACAAATTATTATGCTATGATAGATCCTGATTTATGTACCGGGTGTGGGACGTGTATAGATCGCTGTCATATGGAAGCAATTTCTCTTGAAGATGATGTTTCTAGGATAGATAAAGATTATTGCATTGGTTGTGGGAACTGTGTAAATGCTTGTCCAAGCGAAGCTATAGAACTACTACAGAAAGAAAGTCAATTCACACCTACTCTAACTATGGCAGAATACTATGATCAAAATTTAAAAGCGAGAACCAAGCGAAAGCAAAGAGAACTCAGAAAGCAAACTCGTTTAAGAAAGTAATGAAATTAGAAAAATTCCAGAATAAAGTCTTATTTTTAATTTTTTTTACCTGTTGATAAAAGCCATAGAAAGGTTTTCATTAAGCTTATCGAGATTGCTTTTTAGTTCCTTAATGAGAGGATTAATATCCTGAGCTAGATTTGGATCTAACTTAAAGGCTTTTTCAAGATATTGAATTGCACTATTATAGTCTTTTTTATCAAAGTAAGCACTTGCCATAAAAAACCAAGCTTTTGCGAACTCTGGATTTAATTCAGTTGCTTTGATATAATTAGTAATAGCATTATCAAACTCTTTTCGTAGTTTATATACATTCCCTAAGTTATACCAACCATCCGAAAAACCAGAATCAACTTCCACTGCTTTTTTGAATTTTATAAGGGAATTATCATAATCTTCTTTGGCTTCATATGCTAATCCCATTGAATTCCAAGAATTTATATGTTTTTCATTAAAATTAACTGCCTTTTGGAAGTTTTCTATAGCAGCATCATATTTTTTCTTCTTATGATAAGCAAGGCCGATATGAAAATATGCTTCAACGAATATCTCATCAAGATCTAGTGCTCGATTGCAATTTTCAATTGCACTGTCATAGTTCTTATTATCAATTTCTAATTTCGCTCTATTAATTAGTTCTTTTTTATATGAGCTTTTAATTAAATCCTTATTTTTAACATCTGGGGATTCCATCAATTCATTAACTTTTAAAGCTCTTTCATAAAATTTGAAGGCATCATCATATTTCTTTATATCGGCAAGCTGGTTCCCTTGTTCAATTAATAACTTGATTTCCTCAGAATGGACATCATCAATTAAGTTTTTAATTTTACTCATTTCAGTAGCTCTGCGGTCGGGATCATCAATGGATTGGGCATAATCTAAACGTTTTTTTAATTTTTCTATTTCCTTTTCTTTTAACTTTTGTTCTTCCGAAAGTTCTCCTTTTCCAACTAATAATTTAACTTCAGTTTCATAAATTAGGCTTTTTATTAATGCGACTTCTTTTTCCATTTCATCAGTTAAATACATCTTATTAGTCATTGTTAGTGCATCGTTGTAAGTCTTTATTCCCTTTTCATAATCTTTTTGTTCAACTAATTTATTTCCTTTATTTACAACCTCTGTAACTTCAGCAGAATACACTTTATTGACTAAATTTTTAAGATTTTCTAATTCTAGATTTTCTTCTTCAGGATATACCATTCTTTTAGCTAGACTTAAAGCAATATACAAATCACTTATTGCTTCATCATATTTCTTTTGAACTATGAATTGGATAGAATCATTTTTAATTACATCTATTCCAGATACGCAAGCGTTATTAATTAAGGCTTTAATTTCATTTATTTTTACTTCTTTTCTTTCTGAAGTTGCCATCATCCTAGCAATATCAAGAGCTTGATGGAAAAAATCAACTGCTTCATTAATTGAGTTTATTGATTCTTCAAATTTTTCTTGTTTTGTTATCTCTATTCCTTTCTCAATTAATGGGTTAATACGTTCAATATGTATTGGATTTAAGACTTCAGCTATTAAACTGTTTTCAAGGTTTTTAAGATCTGAGTCATACATCTTCATTACTAAAGAGACTGCATTCTGTAGGTTAGAAATTGCTTGTTCTTTTAAATTTTGGCTTAGTAAATCCTTTCCCTTCTCAACTAGAGGTTTAATTTGATTAGAGTATATTTCATTCGTCAGATTCTTGATAGAAGTAATTTGTGTTTTCTTTTCATTGACATCAAAAAACCTTTCAATAGTCTGCAAAGCATCTTCAAAAGTCTTAATTGCATCATCTATTTGCCCATTTTCTTTATAATCTTTTCCTTTCTCAACAATCTTATCAATTTGAGAATCATAAATCATAGTAATCTCTTTTTTAACTCTTGAAAGAGCTTCTGATCTGTCGTCTGAACCATAAATTTCCTCAGCAATACTAAAACTTTTTTTAAACATTTCAATAGCATCATCTGTATTATTCTGATTTTTTAATTCAGAACCTTTTTGCATTAATTTCTCGATTTCATTTTCACTAATTAGCTTATTAATTTCGTCTATTTCGGCGTTTTTAAGATCTTCTTCGTCTATATTATCGCAAATTCGTAGAGCGTTTTGAAATTCATCTTTAGCTTTATCAAAATTTTTTTGTGAGGTTAGATGTATTGCTTGAGTAACTATATTATCAATTTGAACTGAATATGTCTGATTAATAGCATTTTTAATATTGTCAATTTCAGTTGTTTTTTCTTCTGGAACTTTGACTTTATCTTCTATAAAAGCTATTGCATCTTGAAACTTTTCAATAGCTCTTTGGCATTTACTTTTATCTTTTAGGGCGTTTGCTTCTTCAATTATTAGATTTAATTTCTTTAAAAGTGATGCTTTCATTTTTAAATTTCAAGTTTTTCCCTATTGATTAATCCTTAGAATTATTTCATATTTTTAATATTTTTCTTATAATCTTTTTATTTCTTAAAATATAGGTGATAAGTATAAAATTCAATAATTAGAAGGATTATTTATGTCTAAAAAATATCCAATCAAGAAATATCCTACAATTGCGTGTTGTGGATTAGATTGTGGGTTATGTCCAGTGTATTATACAAAAGGACCTTCAAGATGTCCTGGGTGTTGTGGTTCTGATTTTTTTAATAAGCACCCATCATGTTCGATAATAACGTGTTGTGTAAAAAAGCACGATTATGAGACTTGTGCCGAGTGTGATGAATTTCCGTGCTCAAAAATCGATAAATGGGATAAAATGGATTCCTTTATTTCTCATAAAGTATCACTTTCAAATTTAGAATTAATCCAAAAAGAAGGTATTGAAAAATTCGTAACTCAACAGAAAAGAAGAATAGAATTACTAAATACTATGTTGGAAGAATTTAATGAAGGTAGATCTAAAAGTATTTACTGTATTGGCACAGCATTACTTCAAATAAATGATATAGAAAATGCCTTGCAAGAAAGCAAACAAAAAATAACAGAAGAAAAGATCCATCTCGATAACGTAAAAGCTAAATCAAAAATCCTTAGAAATAACCTTTCTAAACTAGCTGAGACAAAATCAATAGAATTAAGATTGCGAAGAAAATAGAATTTGAATGACTTAAAGTTTATTGATATTGATATTCATTAATATTTTAATTCTTCGACATTTCGGTATATAGTTTTTTAAAGGATAGTGATAGTTATATATTTAAAAAAGGTGAGATCAATTTCAGACTCAAATTCAATAGAAGCGTACCGTGAAAATCTTTTAAAGAAAAATTATATAAAGATATTTATTGTTGGTATTGTTTTAATAATAGCTGGATTTATAACAAGCTCTTTATTTGGTATTATTCCAAGACCTTCATATTCGGATCCAGGATACGATGATTATATTAATTTACTAAGGATTTTTACATCTATCTCGAGACTTTTCTTACAAATTGGTATGGTCTTATTTATATTATCATTTTTTATAGGGGCATTGACGGATAGAACACTATCAGATAATGTTAAAAAAGGAATGATATTAGCATCTGGTGTAGCAATATTCGGGTTAGTAATTTTGATAATGTATTCTACTATTATGATTTATTAATACACAATTATTTCGGGGGTTAACTAGAATAGAATCAGCTAAATATTATTTTAGAGATAAATCATAACATTTTTTTTTTATTAAGATTTCTGAACTCTTGAACGTCATTTATGAATTATTTTATTTTATCAGATTTTAAGGTGTAAATCTTAGGTGTCTTCTAAAAAATTAGAGAAAAAGGTATACTATGGGGGAACGATTATTACAATGAATGAACATCAACCAATTGTAGATGCAATAGCTATTGAAGGAGAAAAAATTATAGCTACGGGCAATCTTGAAGAAATAAAGCAAAATATGAGGGAGGACGTAAAACTAATTAATCTTGAAGGGAAAACTCTACTTCCTGGCTTTATAGAATCCCATATGCACCCAATAACGCTAATTTTCTTTCTTTTAAATGTTGATCTCTCTAATTGCATGAGCCTAACGGAAGTACAAGACGTTATAATCAAAACAGCTAAAGAAAAATCTCAAGATGATTTGATATTCGGCTATAACTTGAAAGAAGAACAATTTGAAGTCCCTATTTTGCCCACTAGGTGGGATATAGATGTATGTGAAAAACCTGTATTCATTTTGAGGTATGATGGTCATATAGGAGTTGCAAATTCGAAAGCATTAGAATTAATGGGAATAGATGCTAATACAAACGTTCCAGATGGTGGGGAAATTAGAAGAAATGAGAATGGGGATCTTACTGGAGTTATTTCAGAAGAAGCATTAAAATTAGTTTTTTCAGAAGCAGCTAAGTACTTAGTTCCTAAACCTGATATTATCAAAAAAACTGCAATTAAGGCATTTAAATTTTTAGCAGAGAAAGGGATAACGTCAATTCATGGAATATTTGATTATGATAAAGAAGAAGGAGGATTAAGTCTTATCGAAGTTCCCATCTATAAATCAATTCAGGATGAGATGTTACAGAGTTGCTATGCGATGATATGTACTGATAACCCCAAAAAATTAACAAGATTGAAAAAAAAACCCTTAGATGGAAGTAAAATTGATAGTAAGTTTAAGTTGAATACTCTAAAGCTATTTTTAGATGGAAGCTTTGGAGCAAAAACAGCTTGTATGTGGGAACCTTTTACTGATGCTCCTACCATGTGCGGATTCTGCGTGGTAGAAGAAGATGAAATATATGAGAAGATGAAAATCGCTCATAATTTGGATTTTCAAATTGTAACTCACGCCATCGGTGATAAAGGAAATAGAATTGCAGTAAATTTATATAAAAAACTATTAAATGAATTTCCAAAAGAAGATCATCGTCATAGAATAGAACACGCTTCAATACTTACTAAAGATGTATTAAAGGACATGAAAGAATATGGTATAATTGCGTCATGTCAACCACCCTTTATTAATTCAGAATATACTTGGATTGAAAAGAGATTGGGAAAGGAAAGATGCAAATATACTTATCCAATGAAATCAATTGTAGATGCTGGAGTGATGCTTATTTCTGGTTCTGATTGTCCAATTGAAGATCCAAGTCCTATTTTAGGACTCCACGCGTTAGTAACCAGAAATGGATTTGTTCCAGAGCAATGTATAACAATCGAAGACGCACTTAAAACTTATACAATTAATGCTGCTTTTGGGGCATTCGAAGAAAACGTAAAAGGGAGTATAGAAGTTGGAAAACTAGCAGACTTGGTAATTTTAGATAAAAATCCACTTGAAGTATCAAAAGATAAAATTCGAGATATTCAAGTTCTCGAAACAATTATAAGGGGAAAGACAGTATATAGGAAAAACTAGAGTCAAATTTATAATCTTAAATGTTTTTAATGAAAATTTAATGTTTTTCATTAATAAATTTTAATATCTCAACAAATTAGGCTAATTGATTGAGTTTTAATGTGTGATTTTAGTAATTTTTATAATCTTATCTTTGAATTAAATTTAATTTAATCCTAGTTTCAATTTGAAAGTCTTATAATTAGACATTGACCATTTAAAAAATATCATAATTTATTAGTTTGAATTTTTTCAAAGTTATCAACAAAAATTAATTAAAAAAAAAAGGTAAATAAATCCAACTACCAATCCTAAATCATATTTACATCTATTAAGAATGATACCTGAAAGTAAGATCATTGAAACATTAATAATTATAGGAGTATTACTTTTCATTGTAATAAATCAAGCGAGGATAAAAGGAATAATTTATTTTAAAATCCTTTTATACGCCTTTTCTTTTCTTATTTTGAATAATATTTTCTCCATTTTGGAAGAGCTTATATGGGAAAATTTTTTGAACATTTTACAGCATTCTTGCTTAGCAATTAGTTCAGTCTTATTAACAATATGGTGTTTGATAGTATTTACAAGAAGGAGGAAAGATATTGGATTTCGTGACAATAAGTGATCTCATTACTTTATTGGCAACTATATGTGCATTTGTAGTATTATTAATTTTTTGGAAAAATAATCTTTCATTTTATACAAAAATCATTTTGACGACATTACTTAGTCTAAATCTATTCCATAGTGTGAGTAATTTTCTTGAGTGGTCTCATATAACCAATTTCCTTGATCCTTATGAGGATTTTATTCAAGTGTTAAAACCTATTTCATGGTTTACTTTGTTTTTCGTATTTTTGCAGGAAATCTCAGAAAAAAATTTAAGAAATAGCAGGAAGAAATATCGTGAATCCTATAATCGAGCAGAGTTTTATAAAGATCTTTTCGCTCACGATATTAACAATATACTTCAGAATATTTTAACAGCAGCTGAACTTTGTAATATTTACCAAAATCAGCCTGATAAAACAAAAGAAACGGGAGAAATCTTCAATACTATTAATGAACAAGTAATAAGAGGATCAAAATTAGTTTCTAATATTCGAAAGCTTTCTGAACTTGAGGATTCTGAACTTTTAATTGAACCTGTAGAAATACGTTCCATTATTAAAGAACTCATTGGAGTTATAGAAAATAAATTTCAAGATAAAAGCATCAAAATACAAGTTGATGATTCAGAGAAAAAAATTTTTGCTCTTGCTGATAATCTTCTAAGAGAGGTGTTTGAAAATTTATTGGTTAACTCAGTAAGACATAATAAAAATGATATTATAGAGATCTTAGTTAAAATATCTAGCATACTAAAAGAAGGAAAAAACTATGTGAAATTAGAATTCATAGATAATGGAATAGGTATTGAAGACATTCGAAAGGATTTGATATTCCAGAGAGAACGTAAAAAAGATAACTTATTTTTCGGACAAGGGTTAGGATTATCACTAGTAAAAAAGATTATTGATATTTATAATGGTCAAATTTGGGTTGAAGATAAAGTTCCAGGTGAATTTTTAAAAGGAAGTAATTTTGTAATTTTGCTTCCTGAAGCTTTACAAAATGAATAAAATTTTAATCAATCTGTAAAGTAGAGGTGTTCATCGAATCCTGTTTCGGCTACTAAGTCTGTTGCTAACTTTTGAATTGCTTTTTTTGTAGGACTTTGCAAAATACGTCTAGCAATATTAATGACTTTAGCTAATTTATGGTCTGGGAAATCTCTCACAATGTTATCATATCTAGAAAAACTGATTCCTGCAGTATATACTCCTGTTTGTCCATGACCTGCAGCACTGCTAGTCTGCCAATGTTCAACTTTTACTTCAATATTAGATAAAAGATAAGAGCAAAAGAACCATTCTAAATAAAGGGACATTCTTTTAGATTTTCTTTTTGTATCTTTCAGCATTTTATAGGCTTTATTTAATCTATCTGGATGAATTTGTTTAAATATTCTTTCATAACTCTCATTCATGTTTTCTCTTACATGTGCTCGAATGAGTTCCATTAATTCGTCGACCTTTTTTGCTCGTTCTCCGGTAATTTCATGTTCAATTGAACTTACATGTTGTTCAATAGCATCTTGAGTTTGTTGACTTCTATCAATAGTTGTTGATTGGGTTGCTGAGGCTTGTTGAGCTCTTGAGGGAGGTGTGCTTCTTGTAGATATCTCATCAGGGACACTAATTATTTCTCTTGGTTGTAATGTAAATAATGCATCCAATTTAGAAGGATCTTGTCTAACTTCATTAAATTTGTCCTGTATCTCTTGAATATTAAATCCTATTGATTGTAAGTAAAATGCAGCACTTGCTAGTTGTTGTTCTAATGCTGAAGATGCGCTATATGAAGTTCCAGCTCCAAATTCCTTTTGTATTTGTTCATCAGCGATTTGACTAATCTTGTCCTCTTTTATCTCATTTAAATTGATACTTCCTAATTTAGTAAGGATATATTGAATTTGATTAGGTGTTAGATAATTTAAATTTCCAGTAGGGCCTATCATATGAGAAATCTTCTCCATTTTCTTAAGTGTTTCAGCAATGTCTTCTTGATTTCTTCCTTTTGATATTATTAAGAAGTGTTCTAAGAAATTCTTATCAAATCCTGCGACAATTTTAAGATGTTGTTCATCATATTTATTTAGATGCTCATGTAATTGATTTCCGCGAAAATCAGCAGGTAAATTAATCTGATATACCAAAATATTATCAGTTATCATATAAACGTAATCAGCTTTTTGCATAAGCATCTAAGATATGTTTATTATAGCATTTAAAAAATTGTGATCTTAATAATAAAATAAATTCTATTCTTATATATGTTGCATTAATGATGTTTTCGATACTTGATAGCTGTTTTTCGTGCCAATTCCATTTGCTCCTTTGTTTCTAAGGAACACGGTCTAAGTTTTCGAATCCATTTAACGGGATCTAATCCATTTGGAATAAAACCATTAACGGCAGCCCAAACCACTAACATTATACCTGTTCTTCCACAACCAGCAACACAATGTACAACTATTGGGGTTCTATTCTCTCCAAGACTACTAGTAATTTCCAGGAATTTTTTTAATTGAGAATCAGTTGGAGTACCAAAATCAGGTATATTAATATGATAATATTTGAAATAGCTAGGGATATCTTTTCGATTATCAAATTCAGAACAATTTATAATGGCTTTGATTCCTTCTTTTTTATATCTTTCAATTAAAGAAGCATCTGGCCACCAAGAAGCAGCGATTTTATTCTTGACAATCCAAGTAAAAGGTGTAGTTCTTTCGGGCATTCCGTTTTTAGGCCAATACCAGGGACGAACCATAGATGAAAATATATTGATATAAATAAATAATTTAGCAAATAGGATGTAACACTTTAAAAAGTTATTTAGATTTAGATATGTATGAATCTTTGGAAAGATATTCCATCTGGAGATGAGCCTCCTTCTATTTTAAACGCAGTTATTGAAGTGATTAGTGGCTCCAGAGATAAATATGAATACAAATCTGAATGGGAAGCTTTTGTACTAGATCGAGTGATTCCTTCATCTGTAATCTTTCCTGTAGAATATGGTTTTGTTCCCCAAACATGGTCAGATGATAACGATCCTCTGGATATAATGGTAATGAGCTATGAGCCACTTGAAGTAGGCTGTATAGTAAAAGTCCGAGTGATTGGTGCCTTAATTATAGAAGATGAGCATGGAGATGATCCTAAAATTCTTTCTGTTCTAATCAATGATGCCAGATTTAGTGGATATAATGACATTAAAGATGTTCATAGTCATAAACTTAAGGAAATTCAGGAGTTCTATGAAACATATAAACGGCTGGAACCACATAAATGGGTCAAATTTAAAGAATGGCAAACTGCTAAAGAGGCTCTAAAAATTGTTGAGTATTCTCTAAACCTATTTAAAAATAAAGAGTTTTAGTTAAAAAGGATTAAACAAAAAAAAAAAAGCTGTAATTATTTAAAATTATTTTGATATACGTATTGTTTTCCATTTCTTAAGCATTATCATAGAAATACTTAATCCCGCTAATATTAAGAAGAATACACTATATCCTGGGATCCCTCCTCCTGATGATGGAAGAGAAACTGTAATCTGAACGCAGTTAGACAGAGTCAAACCAGCCATATTTTCTGCGACAGCAATGAAATAATAATCTCCAGTACTATACCCGCTTAGATGCTTAGTCATATTGGTGGTATCCAATGCTATAGGTGTTAAACTACCATTGATTTCAGAGATATAGCTTGAGTATTCATAGATAGAATAGTCCTCAGCAAATACTGAATTTGTCCACTCTAAATCAAATATCCCATCAATATCTGGGTCAGTTGCATTTGTTGATAGAGTAAAAGAGTATGGAAGTAGATATCCAAAATTAGCATTAGTATCATATAACGACATACTATAATTAATTGGCCCACCACCAATGAAAAATGTACCATTTAATAAAACTCCTGAATTCTTTTCATACCAAGCAATTCCACCACTCCCATCTACATCTTCAAGTTCCCAAATACTTATAGGTCCAAATCCTGGAAATTCTAAATTAACACTTTTTTTAACCTCAAATATGTGATCTCCATCACCGCCAACAGAAATTGATACATTTACACCTACTGATGTATTAGTAAATATCCAAAATGGCGTATATATACCCGGTAAAAAATTTGGTGCACCAGAATCTACATGACTCATAATTCTCGTAGTAGTATCTTCAGTCCAACTTCCTACAGGTGCTGACAAAAGCCCAAATGTTGTATTGTAAGTATTGACTGAGTATCCTGCATATGTAGTATTAACAGGAACAATTAAACCTGATGCCGTAAAATTATAAATCATATATAATCCATCAAACAATCCAGAAACTGGTGGTACATAGCTAAAAACAGCATTAGTATTAAAAAATTCAAGTGTATAATCACCCACCCCGAAATCAAAAAATCCTTTAATTAAAATTCCAGTACTCTTTTCATACCATGCAATTCCTCCAGGAACAGATAAATCTTCCAATTGCCAAACTTCTACTGATCCAAATCCTGGAATATTAAAGATTTTTTCTTTAGTTATATTAAAGATATGATCTCCCATGCCATCTACTGCAATCAGTACAAGGTCATAAAGACTAACATTTGTAAAAATCCAAATTGGGGCATGTGCTCCATTACTAAAAGCAAATGATCCGCTTGGTGAACTAATTAAGCGAGTTGTCTCATCTTCTAACCATGTACTAGAACCAGCACCGGAAAACCACCATGTAACATTAAAAATATTCCCCGAATCGTATTGATAGTTGAACCCTGTATTCCAAGTAGACCCCATACCATCAAATGTATAATTTACAACCATACCATCAAAAATTTCTGCTTGTGACATCTTTATATTGTGTGTTACTTCCACTTTACTTCGAGGATTATCATTTAAAATAGTGAAACTTGTAATCAACGGAAGAAAGAAAAAAAAGAGTGTCATCGATAAAGCTAGTTTAGTTTTAAAATTAATATTTTTCATGATTTTATTACCTAAATTTATTGCGATTTCTTTTTTATAGATATTTTTTAATACTAAATTAAAGGAAACCCACTATATATAATAAATTGCTTACATTTAAGTCAGTTTTTATAAGAATAGACAAGATTGAGTCAAAAGAAAAGAAAATGAATTCAAGTAAGATTATTTTAATATTTGTGTTGTTTTCCATTTTTTAAGTATTATCACAGAAATACTTAATGCCACAAATAGTAAGAAGAATATGGTATATCCCGGGATCCCTCTTGTTGATGGAATACCAACAATCACTTGAATACAATTAGATATAGTATCTCCTGCTTTATTATGAGCAACAACGACGAAATAATAAATCCCATTTGAATAACCGCTCAGGGGAAGAGAAAGATCAGAAATTTCACCTGTTAATGCGCTTAAGCTGTTATTAATCTTTGTTATAAGACTATCATATTCATATAATGTGTAATTATTTGCTCCAGAAGATGCTGTCCAATTAAGATTAAATATCCCATCTGTATCTGGGGAAAGTGCGTCAGTATTAAGTGTAAAGCTGTTAGGTGATTGTAAAGCATTGACTTTTAAGTCATTATATACACTCGTAGATACATCAAAGCTGCCATCACTGCATATAAAATAATAGAAGTAATTATAGGCAGAAGGATTAAGATGAGTTGAATAATAGTATATGCACCCATCGACGTAATTGTTATCTCCAGGATTCGACTTTACCATTGAATATCCTGTTCCATTAATGACTACGTCAATATATTGAGGTTCTTCATTATCCAAATCAATATAATTAACACTAAATGTGAATTCAGTATACTCAGTTCCTTCTATTGGAGTAACTGCTCCATATATTAATTCAGGTTCATTGAAGAGCTCAATGAACTTAAACTTTGCGTTCGATTCAATATATTTAAATGAGTAAGAATTTGATCCTCCGTTATAAAAGAAAGTGCTATTAATTAAAACTCCCGTACTTTTCTCATAGAGTGCTATACCTCCAGGAACAGTTAAGTCTTCCAAAATCCACGCTTCTACATTTCCAACTTGGGGAATGGTATATATAATATCCCCCGTTACATTAAAAATATGGTCTCCTTCACTATCTACTGCAATTAATACATTTTCTCCTAAAGATATATCGTTATATATCCATACTGGACTGTGATATCCATTACCAAAATGTATCATTCCACTAGTTTCAGTCATTATTCTTGTTGTAACGTTTTCTTTCCATGTATTGGTATATAAGTAGATTTCCCATGTTGTTTCGAATAAATCACCTGAATGGTATGAATATGAAAAATCTGAATCATAATTAGAACCACTTTCTTCATATCTGTGCTTAATATATAACCCTTCGAATAATTGACACGATTTAACTAGTGGTCCACTAAGTGGTCCGTAGTTATCTTGAATAGATCCATCACTGCAATTGAAGTAATATTGGTATGTTCCCTCTTCTTCAAACATGTGTTCATATATATAGATACATCCATCCATGTAGTTATTATCATATGGATTTTGTCTGTACATCGAATAGATGGTAGAATTTATTGTAACTGTCATTAGTAAAGGAGAATTGTTATCTAAGTCAGTATAATTAATCCAATAGGTAAAAAGGGTAGTATTTGTATAGCCATAATTTGGAATTATCTTACCATCGGTTAATAATGGAGGATTTTCGTTGACTATTTCACTGACATTTAATCCTATGAAAAGTTCTGTGGAATTATAAAATGACCAATCACTACATTCGAAATAATATTCATAAGTCCCCGGTTGTAGATATAAATCATAAGTATAATCACATCCATCTATATAATAATTATCATAACTATGAATTTTCTTCATAGAGTATTTGGAATCATTGATTACTAAATTGATGAATATGGGAAAATCATTGTCTAAATCAGCGTATGTTACATTAAAAGTGAATAAGGTTGTTTGATCTCCTGTTAGAGACGATATTAGGTGATTTGTTAAATCAGGGATATCCAAATTTGAACAATAAGCGAAATTACTATTTGAATCAACAAATTCAAAAGATAATTCATACGATCCTCCGGAATATAAAAATGAAGCATTTAATAGAACTCCAGTACTTTTTTCATACCAAGCAATACCTCCTGGTGTTGTTAAATCTTCTAATACCCAAATACCGATTTTACCAAAATCCGGTAAAACATATTTTAATTCATTAGTTACATTAAAAATATGGTCCCCTTCTCCATCAACTGCGATTAAAACATTGTCGCCTAAAGATGCATTTGTAAAAATCCATGCTGGTGTATGATAACCATTACCAAAATGTAAAGCACCTGATGCTTCAGACATTATCCTATTTAAGGCATTTACTTTCCATGTTCCAATATATGAACTTATATTCCATTTGACATTAAATAAACTTCCAGAGTCATACTCATATGAAAATTCAGAATCATAAATAGTACCAGTCAAATTAAGTATATGCTTTATAAACATTCCCTCAAATAGAGGTGTTATCATTATTTTTGGGCCTAAATAGATTCCATCAGATGCTAGATTGGTTCCATCAGAGCAATTGAAATAGTATTCATAAAGTCCTATGTTTTCTAAAGTTGTCTCAAAAAGATATAAACACCCATCCATATAATTGCTATCAATAGGATCTTGTTTTGCCATCGAAAAAGATGTAGAATTTATCGTAACAGTAACATACTCAGGAGCATTATTATCAAGATCAGTATAATTGATAGTATAACTAAAGCTTGTTTGGTTACATAACCCATTATCGGGGTGTACCTGTCCAATAGTTAATGTTGGTGAATTCTCATTTGGATTTTCTGATACTGTTGGACCGAAATAAGTGGAAGTACTATATTTAAACTTATAATCTTCACATTCGAAATAATAATCATAACTTCCTGGTTGCAAAAATGTTGTAAAATAATAACCACACCCATCTGTATAATTTTCATCTAATGGGTTTACTTTAAACATAGGATAATTTTCACCATTTATCACTACATCAATGCGTAAGGGTGGATTACCATCTTGATCATAGTAATCAACTGTATAATTAAATAATGTAGTTTGATTGCCTGTAGAAGGTGTAATATCACCATTCACAAGTGAAGGTGCATAATCATTTGGTTGTGGAGGTAGTTTTGCAGAGGGATCTCCAAAAAGATTTAATTGGTAATAACACCACCTCATTGCTTCTTGAGAGATGTATCCGACATTATCATGTTTTGAATCTTGATTAGCTTTCCCAATTTCTTCAATTCCCTCTCCAAATATTGCATCAAAAAATTGACGATCGTAATATTGAGAAGCACCATCTGTACCATCAACATCTCCCCATCCAAATCTACTATTTGCAATAAATGCAAAGGCACCATTAGGAGATGTAACAAAATGTTCTGCTATTGAATCATTCATATGAATTGATCCATATGCTCCTATATTATCAAATGCGCCATTATAACAACCTTGACTATATCCAAAGAAATAGTGATTATTTGTTAGAGAATCTGCATCATGATTCACCATCTTCATTGCATATTCTACATCACAATGACCTAGATGATTGATAATATGAATGTTATCATTAATTAAGGAAATCAAATCATTTTTATCCCAACTATCTGGATCTAAATCACGGTCATATAAGGTATCCACAATATAAATTACTGGAAAACCCATTGTTGTATATCCCCATGAATCTGAACCGTCTTTTACTTCATCCTTATAATCACCACCCCAGACTGACCATCCTAAATCTTCTCCAATCATCAATGCTTTCGAAAGATATGGATGTTTTTCTTGCTCATGAATTAAAGTTTTATGAATGAAATTTGATAATTCATCTTCCGAATCAACAGGAGCTCTCCCTATATATACTTCAGCATATAGATCATCTTCACCTTCTTCACCCCAAATATTATCACCATCAGTATTCCAATTTCCATCCAATCCAGCATAGTATAAATCAGAGCTAATATTTAATCCTAATCCATAAGCCGTAGCATACAAACCTCTAGCAGGGATTATAGCATCACCACTTTCACCTCCAATGGAAACCGCATCTCCATCCCCTCCTAATAGCACATATTCAATCCCCCAGGTTTGGTAAGCATCTATAATAAAATTTCTTATTTGTTCTTGTTGATCAATTCCAGGATAATTTGCATAAATATACTCAGTTGTAACAATTCGAGTTTGAAGACCAGATGCGTTTTTACTCGATGCAAGATCTTGAAAAGTAAACGTTCCCATAGAATTAAGGAGAGAATTGCTGGTAATAATCAAATAATCATATGAACCTGACTGTAAATCAAATGAAGGAATTTGTGTTTTCTCTTGTGTATATGAGTTAATCACTTCTGGATTATCAACTAATTGTAAAATTTGTGTTTTGTCTTTGGTTGAATCTCGATAGTATTTGTTTACATCTTTAGAATTAACAAGTTCTATATTAATTACCATATCTTTAATATGAGTGATTTTTCCTAGTTTTGGAATATATGAAATTGGAAAGAGATTAACAATTAGGATTCTATATCCCCTAAATTCGTGAATACCTTCAATATTATAGATTTTTTTAGGGAAATTTAATTCAGAGTTATATACTTCCTCGTTAAGATTAAGTTCAGGAGTTTTATCTAGTCCTATAGGCACCTGTTCTTGCGCGGGTTCTATTTCATATTTACCCTCTAATTCAACTTCTTTACCACTAATGACCTTTATATCTTTTAAATCCTTACCATAGGGTAAAAGGATTTGTATAGTTTTGAAAGGTAATCTAGGATTCCCTACTTCCGCTAAATTACCACCTCCTTCTAAAGAAATTTGATGGAAAACTTTTCCGGGATAAGAATACACAGGTTCAATATAAAGATTAGGGAAGCTAAATTTTAAACCCATAAAATCATCATCTAACCATAAATTATTCTCAAGTTGATCAAAATCTTGATCTAAAATTTTAGAATTATGCCATAAAGTGAAATTTATCTGACTAGAGAGCATAGGTAAAAATAGCATTAGTAAGAAAATCAGTAACTTTACAATTTTGATCTTTTTTTTTTTAAAATTCAATTTGAATTACACCTTTAATTTATATACAAAATGATAATTAGAATTTTAATGTTTATGAGTTTAACGAGCAATAATTATATTTATAATTTTGTATGAGTTGTATTTTATACTAAAAGATAGTCTAATTTTATCTTCAATTAGAAAAGTCTTTTAGTTGAATATATTGTTGAAATGTAAAACTATAGCTGTTCGAGATAAATTAAAAATTAAAGACTCTTGTTTTACTTATAATTTGAATATCCTAAAAAATATTAATGGATAAAGGTCATGGGGTAAATATTGAGAACCTTAATACTGATATCTCTACGGATATCAAATTCGGTAAAGAACCTTACACAGTTTTAATGCTTATTAGTGATTTAAAAAAAGATTTGCAATCAATTACTAATAGTATAATATCTGATAAGAAATTAAGTAAATATTTGAGTCAAAATGAAAAACTTATTACATATATTAAGAAAAATAATAAACGAAATTCAAGATTTCAGATTTCACTTCAAGAGCTTTCAAAATATAAAGCTAATTTAAAAACAAGACTAAAAGAAAAATCATTAAGTGCTATCAAAATAATCGAAAAGTATAAAAGGTTAAACATTTTAAAGAAGCGACCTGATAAAATCTTTAATTTTCATCCAAATTTTAAACTCTATTATTTTAAAAATATAAATACCAAAGAAAAAGCTTATTGGCTAGGATTTATCTTTGCTGATGGAAGTATTGGTTATAAAAGAGGAGGAAGAGGAAAAAAAAGTATTAATCTGAGATTTCGATTTGGTCTTGATGTTAAGGATATCGAATCTGTAAACACAGTAGATTGTTTTGCGAAAACTCTTAGAATTGAACCAAAATATATAAACATAAAATCAAATGGGTTATATGGATTTGAAATTACTTGTGATATCTTAGTTAATCATTTGATTGATCATGGTCTATTGATTGGAAAAAAGAAAACTTACAATATTGAATTGCCCATACTTAATAGTCGAGAATTATTATTAGCATTTTTATTAGGTTTCTTTGATGGGGATGGTAAAAGAGGATCTTCGAGAATCACAAGTAGTAGCATAAAATTCTTAAATCAAATAAAGAGTAAATTTAATTTGCCATATACTATATATCATGAACCAGAAAAGACTGCTTGGTCTTTACATTTAGGTGCTGAGTTATTTAATCAAATGTTAGATAATTACAAGAAGAGCATGCCAAAGAAAAGAGTAAGACTTGTCACTCCTAAAGAATTAAAAGGAAGAAATACTAAGATTATAATCACTATTGATATAATAGAAGAGATTCAAAAACTTGTATCGATAGTTCCAATTAAGGAACTTTGTGCGTATTACGGGATATCATCTTCTCGTCTAGGACAGATTTGTAGAGAAAATAATATTATAATACCACCTCGAGGATATTGGATTAAGAATAAAAAAATAGGGATATCTCCCCTATTTATAGAAGGTCTTTAAAAATATCTCTAATCCCTTTTCAATTAATTATTAGATTTGGATAAAATATTATATAAAAAATCATTTGAATTAGATAAAAAATTATTTAAAATTCAGATGAAATATGGCTGGTAAAAAAGAAAAAAATTTTTTTGAATTTCGCCATTATCCAGTTTTTCCCCACATTGGCGTAGGAGTTTTATTAATACGAAATAACCAATTATTATTAGTAAAAAGAAAATATAATCCTGATGCAGGCTATTGGAGCATTCCTGGAGGTCATTTGGACTTAGGAGAAAGAGTAGAAACAGCAGCAGAGAGAGAAGCTTTTGAAGAAACGGGTTTTAAAGTCAAGGTATCAAAATTAGCAGGCATTATAGATAAAATTATGTATGATGATGATGGAAAAATTGAATATCATTATGTCTTACTCAATTATTTTGTGGAACAAATAGAGGGAGATCCAAATCAACCACCTAGCGCCGCTGATGATGCTCTGGATGCAAAATTTGTTCCCTTTGACGAATTAAAAAATTATACACTTACTAAATCTCTAATTGAACTACTTATACAATTAAAAATTGGGTATTAATAAAAATTTGGTAAATTAATGATTTTTTTCTGAATAATTTTGTTTTCGTCTTTTTCTGACAAAGATGTAAATATTTAAAAGAAAAATCATCGTATTTAAACTTACAACGAAATCTAATATATAAAAATCAATAAAAGGTGTCCTAAATTACAATTTTATTTAATAGGGTGTGGTTTCCACCAGATCAGTCGAATAAAATAGCTAAAAGTTTCGTGGATTGGCTTAAAGATAATCCTCCCGATAAAACAATAGAGAAAAACTTATGTATAGCAGTTTCTTCAGATGAGGAAGGCTACATATTATGCTATGGTATTGGAGAAATAATGAAGGGAAAAGAAAAAGAAGCTCTACAAGTAAATACTAAACAAAATCTATTCTTGGCATCTAAAATTGAGGGTTTAAGATATAAGACTGATATATTTTTGGATTTTACTGAAGCTTATAAGATATTAGGAGTAGCACCACCACCAGAAGTATAAAAAATAATAAAATGGGGTAAAAAATATGCCATATATAATTTCAACAATCAAATATCCAAGCCATATGCAAAATGAGGTTATAAAAAAATATCTTCAAATAGCACCAAAATATACGCTTGATGAAAGTGTCGCGGAACAATTATGTGCGCCTGTAACCACTACTGAAAATGGTGTAATAGTTAAAAGTATCCACGAAGTAAAACCTGGAAAGCTTGAAGCAGCATTAAGTTATATGAGAAAATATTTCTATGAATTTATTAATATTGAAAATTGTGAATATTCGGTAGAAGTTTGGTATACATTTGAAGAAGCCGCTGGAATTGCTGGATTTGAAGTTCCAGAATAAAAATATAATTTTTAACTTTCTTTTTTTTTATTTGTCATTAAAAAAAAAAATTATTTAAGGTGCTTTCTTATGAATTCACCTATTTTTTCAATTGCTTCTCGACTTTCTGGTGCAACACTAGCAAAAACAGGAAATCCATGGATCATATCTTCCCAAATATCAAGAATGACATCCACTCCTGCTTTAGTAGCACTTTCTGCTAAACGAACGGCATCATCATGCAAAATTTCAGCTGTCCCTGCCATAATATATAGAGGAGGTAGCCCATAAAGGTCTGCATATACAGGTGAAATAAATGGGTTTTTTGCATTATCATCTCCGATATAAAGGTGTGCTGCAAATTCTAGACCATCTGGAGTTGTAAACGGGTCTATATTTGCTCGAGATCTAAATGTTTCACCTGTAAATGCTAAATCTACCCAAGGGGATATGCATACTGCTGCTACTGGTAATTCTATTCCTAGTTCTCTTAATTTCAATAAAGTAGCAATTGTCAGTCCCCCACCGGCAGAAACTCCAACAAGAACTACTTTTTTTGGTGAAAATACTTTTTGCTCAACAAGCCACTTATAAGTTTTCACTGCATCATCTAAGGCTGCAGGGTATTGGTGTTCTGGTGCTAAACGGTAATTAACGCTTAATAGTTCTGCGTTGGAAACTCGAGATATATATACTGAGTGATATTTAGATACATCTGCTGATCCTGCTATATAAGCACCTCCATGGAAAAACAGAATTACTCTATCATTTTTAGATTCTGGAATTTTACACCACAAAGCAGAAATGTCACTAATATTTACATTTTCGCATTCTACATCTTCGGGGATTTTAGTACCTACTGCCATTTTTTCTAGAGCTTTTCGATGATCGTTTACTCTTTTTTTAATTTCAAGATCTCTAGTATAATATAACCCCTTAATCACAAATTTCATTTGTTTACTTACCATTACTAACACACATAATAATTTAATTTAGTTTTCAATCCGGATCTCAAAAACCACCAATATAAGAATGCACTTTATGAAATTAAATCTTATTGAAAGATCTATAAAATTACTCAAGGAGTATTTGACACAGACACCTAGACTAATTTCTAAATGAGTTTATTTCAGATATTTTCTTATAAAAACACCAATTTTATTTATTGCCTTTTGACCTTCAGGGATCCATCCTGCAAAAGCATGGAATACATGAGTCAATTCATCCCATATTTCTAATTCAACCTCAACTCCACTATTTTTAGCTTTTTCAGCCAATCTTCTTGCATCATCAAGTAAAAGCTCTGCAGAACCAACATGAATTAAAAGCGGGGGCAACCCTTTTAGATCAGCATATAATGGTGACATATATGGATTTCTAGGATTATTATTTCCAATATAGAGTCGAGCATAAAATAACATTGTATCTAAAGTAATAAATGGATCAATCTTAGCTTTCGTTTTAATCGAATCACCAGTAAAATCTAAATCTACCCATGGTGAAAGCAATATTGCAGCGGCAGGTAATTGTAAACTCAAATCTTTTAACTTTATAAGTGTTGCTAGAGTTAAACCTCCTCCAGCAGATTCTCCAAATAAAATTATATTTTCCGGAGAGATGTTTTCTGTAGAGATTAACCATTCATAAGCAGATATCGCATCTTCTAACGCTGCGGGAAAAGGATTTTCAGGTGCTAATCTGTATTCTATGAATAATATTCGACAGTTTGATATGCGAGCTATCCTTGCGACTAAATCTTTATTAGTTTCAATCGAACCCGCTACATAACCACCTCCGTGTAAATATAAAATTACATTCTTTTGATTACAATTCAGGATCTTAATCCAACTACTAGAAATCTCATTGATCAAAAATTTTTCTAATTCTATATATTTAGGAAATGGAATACACGCTGTAATTTGCTCAAGATTTTTCCTTTCCTCCTCTACTCTTTTCTTTTCAGCGTTAACCCTTCTTTCCTTAAGAAGTCTTCTTAAATTCTCAAATTCTTTACTGACCATTAATTTACAACTTTAAGGGTGATATTATTTTATAATGATTTTGAATTCCTAAAAGATATAATAATAGAATGAATTTTTTGAAATTAAATATTCTGAAAAATATATGCTATTTTCGTACAAATCACGCAATTCATATTCTGTAAACCGGTTGTTTTAATTAAATATTAAACAAAAGAATTTAATTCAAATTGTATTAATAAAAATAGGTCTCTAATAAGTTGAGTTTAGTTAAAGCAAATTGGAGAAGGTTCTAAAATTTGTCAACATTAATGAAAGCTGCGAAGAACGGAAATACAACTGAAGAAATGGAGTTTGTTGCTGTAAATGAGCAAGTTGATCTTGATTTCATAAAGCGGGGAATTAAGAAAGGGAGAATTATTATACCCAAATCGAATAGAAGAGAGTTAAATCCTCCTATTGGTATTGGGAAAGGTTTATTAGTAAAAATTAATGCAAATGTTGGCTCCTCAAAAACGGTATGCAACATTGATGAGGAATTGGAAAAAGCTAAAATCGCTGTTAAATATGGTGCTGATACAGTTATGGATTTAAGCACTGGAGTTACTGAAAGTGATATTCGGACTATAAGAAAGCAAATTATCAATGAACTTAATGTTCCGATAGGTACTGTTCCAATTTATCAAACTGCCTTAAGAGCCATAGAGAAAAAAGGAGCTATCATCCATATGGATGAAGATGATATGTTCAATGTCATAGAGGAACAAGCTAAAGAGGGAGTTGATTTCTTTACTATTCATGTTGGAGTAACAAGAGATATTGTTAATCATTTAGTTGATCATCCTCGCACTATGGGTGTGGTTTCAAGAGGGGGAACTTTCTTAGCATCTTGGATATTGGAACATGAAATGGAAAACCCCTTTAATCGAAGATATGATTACTTGCTTGAAATGGCTCAGGAATATGATTTTACATTATCTTTAGGAGATGGTTTAAGACCTGGTTGCATTTTTGATTCTACTGATTATGCCCAGATCCAAGAATTACTAGAGATTTCTAAATTAGTAAAAAGAGCATGGAAAGCAGATGTTCAGGTTATGGTAGAAGGTCCAGGACATATTCCTGCTAATGAAATTGAAAGAAATATTAAATTGCAGAAATCTCTATGTGATGAAGCACCATTCTATGTTTTAGGACCATTGGTAACAGATATTGCTCCAGGATATGATGATATTGTAAGTGCTATTGGAGGAACAATAGCAGGTTTAGCAGGAGCTGATTATTTATGTTATGTCACCCCTTCAGAGCATCTTGGACTCCCTACAAAAGAGGAGGTAAAAAGAGGAGTAATTGCTTCTAAAATTGCTGCTCATGCTGTTAACATTGCCAAATATGGAAGAAAAGCTTCAAATTGGGATTATAAAATGGATATTGCTAGAAAAAACTTGGATTGGGAGGGGATGATTCAACATTCAATTGATCCTGAATTAGCAAGAGAAGTCCACTACAGAAATGGAAATAAAATTGATGATAATGTTTGTAGCATGTGTGGAGAGTTCTGTGCTATTAAACTTTTAAAAGATACTTTAGAAAAGAAGAAAAATTCTAAGAAATAAAAATCGACATCTAATTTTCACCTAAATTTTGTTAGTTTTCCATATTCCTTTTGATTTAAAAATAAAACCCTTTAATATTCTTCAATTTTAGCTATTAATAATGGAAAAAATATTTTTGAGAAATCAATGAAAAAAGTCTTAACAATTGCAGGTTCAGATTCCGGTGGAGGTGCAGGGATACAAGCTGATCTAAAAACATTCTCTGCACGTGGGGTTTTTGGAATGAGTGCGATAACAGCACTTACCGCTCAAAATACTATAGGAGTCCAAGGTATTTTTGAGGTTCACAAAGATTTTGTGGGAAAACAAATAGATTCTGTAATGTCTGATATTGGAGCTGATGCTTGGAAAACGGGGATGCTTTCAAATGCTTATATAATACAAGCAATAGCTGATCGAGCATCCTTCTATAATATTGATCTCCTTATAGTGGACCCTGTAATGGTTGCAAAAAGTGGCGATCCCTTATTAAAAACCGAAGCAATATCTACTCTCATCTCAGAACTCGTCCCATTGGCTCATGTAATAACGCCTAATCTTCATGAGGCTCAAATCTTAACTGGGATTGAAATAAATAATTTAAAGGAGGTTCAAGAATCTGCTGTTAAAATCTATGAAATGGGTGCGAGGAATGTTGTTGTAAAAGGAGGACATTTACAAAATATTGATGATTCAATAGAGATAAGAAAAGTTGATGCGAAAACGGCACAAAATGT
>JAHPYZ010000005.1 GCA_019058425.1 Promethearchaeota archaeon | reverse complement strand
TTCAAGATCGCAAGTCTCCCATGCCTCTATAAATTCAGGTATATCAGAATAGTTATCTGGGTTAAAATCTGATGGAATCTTATAAAAAGACTTAGGTTGTTTACTATATGCATCAAAAAATTCATGAATTCTATTAATTCCCGAGGAATCCGGCATTATTTGATATAATGAATTAGCAGCAAGGTTTTCAATATCATCAATATAATTATAGAGTTCTTCTAAAGGAAAATATCTTAATATAATGTCTTTATCAATTTTTTTTCCTTTATTCCATGTTTTTTGAGCAACATAAACGCAGCTATATTCTGATTCCTTTTTATAACCCAAAGCTTCCAAATATTCTAAAATCTTTGATTCTGGACTTGTAAAAGCTACACCATAAAGTATCTGTTCTTGAAAACCTATAGTCTGTATCCCTATTCCTCCTAGACTTTTAGGAAAATTAATTGGACCCCTGAGTTTTCTAAGTTTATTTTCTTTGATAAAAATTTCACATTCTCTCATCATTTTCCTGCACGCATCCAGTGTCTCTGCATGAAGCCACCCGAAAGTGCCACATCTTCTACTGTAACTTCTGTAATGAGGATCTATCTGACATATTATCATCCCACATATTTTTCCATTATAATAACTAATAATTGGCTTTATTTTATAATCCGGATCTGAGAATCTGGGTTTCAAATAAGAAAAAAGTTCATCAATAATCTTACGTTTCACTTGAGTATTTTTTACATATAATGAGTAATCTAAAGCCTCTCTTAGTTCTCGAAAATCATAGGTTTCCCTTATTTCAACATTTTGAATTTCATTTTTATTAATTAATTCAACCATCGTTATTTTGACCTTTAATAATAAAACATTAACTTAGTTAGCAATCAGTTAAAGTTTGATTATATAAAGAAAAAATCCTACTCCATTTTTTAGGTACATACAAAATCTAGTGATTTTTTTATGCATTTTTGAATAGAATTTTTTTAACAGTAAGAATAAAAGTTTGTCTCTTTATATCATCAGTATATTATTAAAAAAAAAAATTAAAATTATAATTTAAGCAGGATTATCTTCAAGCCATTGTCCGAGAAAAGCTTCTACTAGTTGATTATAATTAATTTCTTCTACATAGTGGTTCCAACCGTTAGAAGAACTTGAAATTGGTGTGAATTTGACATCAGTTCCCCCTCCTGCAACAACATATGCTTGTAAATCGAATATGAAGTAATTGTTTGAATTGCTTCGCTCGTAGAGTTTGAATCTCCAAGTAGAACCTGCGACAATAATTCCTAAGTATGGAACCTCAAACTCAAACCAATCGATGTCAAGGACTTGATATACGAATTTCGTTTCAAATCCAACCCATTGAAAATGATATTGGTTAAAAATTCCAGACTGGTAACTAAGAATGCGCCATAAACCAGGATAGGGCGAATAAGTTTGAGCTTGGGTGTATAATTGAATAGTACACATAGGTGATCCTCCACTATCTCGTGTTCTTACTTGAATAATTGCGTATTCCGTTGCGTAAGAGCCAGCTTTAACAGAGGGTATGTAAACGCATGGTATTAGTATCGAACAACAAATAACCAACAACAAAACTTTTTGACTAGGTTTAATATTTTTTAACATTTTAGATTTCTTCCTATTATGTATTGAGAATAAATTATATATAAAATTAAAAATAATTTGATAATTTTCTACTAAATTTTTTTTAATTTTTTCTTATTTGAAAATATTTACTAAAATTTTTTGGTAAGATTTCGGTGTTTTTGATTAAAACAATACCCTTTTTAATAGTATGTATTAATACCTAAAATTCTGGAAAAAAAAGGAGAATACCTTTGTATCCTTATAAAGTTAATTCAAAAGGAAATCAATCATGGTCTTTTACAGATAAAGAGGGGATATGGTAAATAATTTTAGAACAGAATGCAATTGTTACTGAAAGTAACTATCGGAGTGATAGAGATATATGATAAAATCATCTCACAATCACTGAATTTTAGACCCAATCGATTTTTTTCCTTTAAATATGACAGGAAGAATAACACGTGTAACATAAAATCTCTTATTAAGAGTGATTTAAGTGATAAAAGAAGAACATTTTTGTAATAAATGTATTTTACCAGATGGATTTCTTGGAATTCATTTGAATTCAGATCATCTGTGTAACATATGTGCTGACCCAACATATAAAACTATTAATTATTCTCGAACAAAAATTAGTCCTGAGCGAAGAACTGAAGCTTTTAACGATTGGAATGCCGTTGTAAAAGATATGCAGAAAAACCATAGAAGGAGAAATTATGATTGCATTTTAGGATATTCAGGCGGTAAGGACTCTACTGCACTGCTCGATCACCTAGTAAATGAATTAGGATTAACTGCATTAGCGGTGACTTCAGATACGGGCTTCATGACTGATATTGCTAAGGATAACATGAAAGACACATTAAAACAAATTCAAGTAGACCATATATTAATAGAAGACTCAATTTCTACTTTTACTAAATTATACAAGTATCATTTTCTTCATCATAATTCAAATGAAGCATTTCTAGCCCGCTATATTTGTGATTATTGCTCAGATTTAATACACAGTATTGTAGTAAAAGAAGCGATCAGAAGAGATATTCCATATGTGTTGTTTGGATATTCCCCTGATCAGACTTTTCGCTATTTTTATGAAATGCCACAAGAGGAAGTCATGAAAAAATGGAAACCAGATTTACTTGACAGTCCATTCTTCGATGATAATGATGCAAAGTGGTATTTAAATGATGAAGAAATTGAGGGTGGAAATCTTCCAAGAGTTTTACTACCATACCATGTAATCTCATATAGAGAGCAAGAGATTATAGAACTTGTCGAATCTAAAAGTTACATTAAGAAAGGACACGCTGATCCTCTATTAACAAATTGCAACGTTGTTCATGCAGCAACATTTTATGATTTTAATAGATACGGTGGAATACTTTACGCATATCAATACGCTGAACTGGTACGACTAAATCCAGAATCTAGAAAGAAATGGCTCAGAACGTTGAAAATGTCAGCTCCTTTAATTCTTGAGAATAATTTTAAGCGAAGAGAAGTGAATAATTTTCTTGAACAGATAGATGTTACTCAAGAAGAAATGCTAGAACACATTGAAAAGCAGTTAAGCGAAGATCCTAACCGTGAATCTATTAAACAAAATATCGAGATGTTTCGTAAAAGAAAAAGAAAGCAGGCTATATCAGTAATCTAATAATTTTTTTTTAATTTTTAACTTTTTTATTCTTTTTTCTATGTGAGATACGTGTTATAAGGTTGTTTCTTATCATATAAGAATTAAGACATTTATGTTTTCGATAAGAGCTGAAACTCGTAAATATAAAAAAGTAATGAGCGAGATTTAAAAAGAGAAATCAAAAGTGAATTTATTTAATTTCTCATTCTTAATTTCTCCAGGTTCAATAAAAAGAGTAAAATCTAAGTATTGAGCCCAATCAATTTCTCTTTTCCTTACTCTAGGGCACGATTGGTAATCCATTTGAGACTCTGTTATAGTCATATTATCACCACCATTCTTTTTAAATAACTACTCTTGTCTATCATATTTAAAAGAAAAATCTGAAAAATTAAAAAGAAATATTTTCAGGCTAAGCGAAGAGTAACCCATCCAACAATAGGCATTATACTCGAAAGGATTGATAATAATAACATCCACTCTAATAATGGAATAGGAATAAGAAACTGTAAGATAAGCGTAATTAAAGGCATTATTCCAAAACTCCCTATCATTCTAGGAATTTCTGTATCGAATTTTATTATAATAATACCAACTAAAAGAAGGGAGATTGTAAATCCACCAAATGCAAATATTGAAGAAATGTTATGGCATGAACCAAAAGCTCTATCTAAACTGAAAATTCCTACAAAAATAATCCCAAAACTCCCCACGATACCTATTATCGTTGCAGAACGAAATAAATGAGGATAAATTATATTATTATGAGGAACTAATACTTTAAGTCTTTTGAAAAGATAATAGTAGAATAATATACTTGTAGAGCCCCCAATAACACTTGATAGATCGAATAGAAAAGGTAATTGAGTTGTACCCAGAGAACCGAGCTCACTGATTGTGTGAGTTGTAATTCTATATCCATTCAAATTGGCATTCCCAAATCCTCCAAAAAGTAAAAGAAAATAGATTAAGTATCCTGCAATAATAGTTGATTTGACAAATTTTGTCGAATTTAGAATACTTGACACTTTTTCTTTGAAAGACATAGGTTTGGTGTTACTGATTTGCTTGGGGACAATTTTAGGTTCAAAAGAATATCTAATTCCAAGCATATCTACAAGCTCTTGCCCCTCTTGTAAAAGTTGAATATCTTCACTAATTCCTCCTTCAAACCAATTAAACAAGATACAATCTTCAAATATTTCTGTGTTCTGGTTATATTTCCAACTTGGTATGTAACCATGAGGGTGTAATCCAAAGTCGTGGAATAATTTTTGATGAGAAGGTTCATAAGCAGATATAAATGCCTCACAATAACGGATATCTAACTCTTTCCCATAATTTAAAAATTCACGAATAAAAATATATAGTTCTTCTAAACAATCTACTTTATAGTGAGTTTTTTCAAAATTTTGAACTGTGGGAGTATATAAAAACTCGAAATAAGAATCCGAATCCTCAAAAGAGAATTTAATATTTTCATAGCCAAATCTGTCCGTTGATATAGATTTTCGAAGGAATCTTTGCAGAAATCTAATTTTATATTTATTTAATTTAAGATTATCGATGTGTTTTATTTTATAGGAACCTAAATTATATCTTTTATCAGAGTATAAAAATCCATTCAGAGCTTCTGGTAAGATTTTAGGTGTTTCTTTACTTCGCATTGTAGTCAATGACCGCTCATCATAACTGAGAATTAATAAATCAGACTCAACTTTGTTGTAAAAAACATCTTTGCAAGGATAAAAGCCAACTGGTTTAAACCCCAAAGCACTAAGAAAAAATTGGGATTTAGAATGAGCAGTCCGGCATTCTCCATACCACCTAAAAATTTTGTTATAGTACTTTTTATACATCGCAATAATCGATCCCATTGCCATCTTCATTATATCGAGTTTCCCAAGGAATTTCTTTTTCAAATTAAAGCCTCTAATGTTTCCCATCTTTTTATTGAAGTCAAGCATAAATGTAAAGCATCCAACGATTTCATGATCTTTAGTTTCAAAGATTAACCACTCAATATTAGGGCTACTCAACATCTTCAGAATTTCTTCTCTATCCTCCATTTCTTTGTAGGGATAAGTGTCATCATAAACATCCTTGTAGATAAAGATGATATCTTCTATATCTTCAGGTGTAGCCAATCTAATCATAGGATTAATTCTTTTTTTATCACTTCTCCCTTTGATTTCAAAATTGCTACTTATACCTGTCTCAAAATCGTTTTTTACAATCTCTTGAAATGAATGAAGAAACTGTTGTGTGAAAGTCATAAACATATCATTATAGGAAACAGCTGAGGATATAGTATATTCTTCAGATAACATTACTTTCCACTTATTTTATAATTGGCATTTTTGGGGTCTTTTTAATGAATTAATAAAGATTTTTGCAGGCATATTTAAATAAAAATAAAGAAAAAAGTAGGATTTTTTTTCCTTTATATATGAAATAGAAAATGGACAAAAGTAGAGAAGAATTTAGGGATTTATCTTTAATTTATTCTTTAATTTTGTATGAATATTTTGAATCCGTTTACCAACATCCTCAAGAAAATCGTTTTTCTCAAATAAATCTTGCTCTAACTGGTTGTTAATTGTATTCTCCGTATATTTATCTAATGATGTTGCTGTTGTTAACTGTCTGTGATAGAAATTAAACAATTTTACAATTTCCTGCACAGCATTTAATCTGAACTCAATAATTTGTTCCTTCACTACTTTTGGTGCGAGAGTACCTTTACTCAAACTATTAATCGAATTTTTTAATACATTTAGATTGGTCTCATCAAAGAGAATACTTTCGATTTGGTTCGATAGATTTTTATTTTCTTTTACCATAATCTCACTTTCCATAAAGATAATTATACATTTTTGCTAAGAACTGGAAGATGTGGTGATATACATCTTCGGTCATTTCTTTTAAATTTTCAGTATTTAAATTAAGGTTATCAGATTTTTCATAATAGTCTTGGTATTCTTGTTTTGTAAAGGGAAATCCTTCTGAATCTGCTATTGCAGCTATAAATTGTTCCATTTTATTAGAAGAAATTTTATGATCAATATCATAAAAATGTCGATAAATTGATTCTAGGAACTTCTTTATGAGCCCTCTCTCCAATTTCGCTGCATTTTTAAAATCATTATCCTCAATAAATTTATCAATTTTGAATACCTCATAATTAAAATCACTAAATTCTCGAGCACATGCTTCTCTTAAATTCCCCTTTTGAATGATAAATTTCCGAGACTGAGACTCAGGAGATAATAAAGAGGGTATCTCCTCAGATCCTTGTATTCCTTTTTCGAGGATTTCTACATTAATATCAGACGCAGCTCTTCCAGTAGTTTCGAAATAATCTTCGAGGGCAATTTGGTATTGATCTCCAACAAGATAAGAAGTTCTTAACGCTTCTGAACCACCAGCCCGTTTTGGATGCCCTTCTATCAGATACCCATGTTTCAATAAAATATTAAATATTCCATCTCTTAATTTTTTGATATATTCTTTATTATTGGTCTTTTGGGATATTTTTGGATACAGAATTTGTTTTAGTTGTTTTTTAAGTTTTTGAGCGTAGTTATTACCAATCTGATCAATGCTTTTTACTTCATCGAGAAAAATAATGATTTCTTGTAAATATGGAAAATAATTTACTAAATCTTTTTCAAATATGGTTTTTCTTGCTTGTTGGAGTATTTTTTGCTCATTATAAGCTAAGTTATAGCCTTGAGTTTCCATAAAATTTACTATATCTTCGTAGTGGTGTACGGGGGAATTTTGTAATGTAGTCCACTCTACCGAGGCGGGAAAAGCTTGATAAATGTCATCCCTTCGGACTAAAATATCATTATTTTTCAAATTCATTAAATATTCAAATTGATAAGCATTATTTCTCTTAGAAGAATAATAACCCGCTCCTGACATTTCTTGAAGATTCATTAGATTCTTTAAGAGTAAGATACTGCGATGTTCTATAGTTCTAAATGATATGAAATTATGGAAGTAATTGAACAAATGGGAATGAAGATAGTGGATCTTATTTGCAGAAAATATGAATCCAAATCCTTGTTTGATAAGTGGATCTAAGAAAGTATTAATTTTACCGTAATTCATCTTCCAGTCTAAAAAGGTGGCATTGAAAAAGAGATCGATATTGGGAACCACAATTATCTTATCCTGGAATTCATTTCCATTTTTAATATAATGGATAATTTTTGAGAGAATTACAAATGTGCCAAAGAGTTTCTTATCAAGATCTCGTAATGAGGAGAGATCTATAATTACCGTCTTTTTGTTTACTACAAAATCGTGTGCATGAATATTTTCTCTACCTGCAAACCCTTGAAATAATGAAAGATCTTGATGAGTAAAATTTGTAAATAAAGTTAAAAGTGAATCATCATTTGGTCGCTTTTGCCATTCATTTTGAGTTTCTGATTCTAATTCTAATGATTTAAAATCTTTCCCTGGATTTTTCTTAATAAAAGCTCGAAACATATCAATGAATCTTTGGTCCTTTTTAAACGCAAGTGCAAGCGCATCAAACATATATTCAAGGTATTCTGGATTATTTGTATCATAGGGAATATCTGAAACAAGAGGATCAATAGTAAATGCACTTCCTAATTTAAAGTATAGAATATTACTAAGATGATGAGTCTTTTTAAAATAGTCTATAAGTTTAGACCATGTGCCATCAAAATCAAAAACAATACAAGGACAATCTATTTTGATTAACTCTGACACCAGTTTCATAGACATTAAATCTCTATGTGTGGTTGTACCTTGTACAATGAGTAAATTCTTCAGTTGTTTTAAGGTAAATCCAGCAGGTACTTCACTTTCTAATATTTCTGTATTTTCTGTATGGCCATATGTAATATAATTTTCTAAATAGAGTGGTGTGTTGAATTCTGCTGCGACTTTTGTCTCGATTCCCTTTTTAAACACATTCACGATGGTATTCAAGGGAGTTAAGGTAACACCTTGCATCATTAATTCGTATAATTGTGTACCATTCATCCTAAAATGGTTATTTTTTAGAGATGTGAATAAATACCCAGACAACAATCTTTTCGATCGCAGATCCTCGATTTTAAAATTTTGGAATACTGAATTAAATGAACCTTTGAGTCTATTATTTTTATTTATAAGCTCTTCTTCAAGCTCATAAAACTGGTCTCGGGTTACGGTTGTAATAAAATTATAAGTATGTACGGAAAGTGTAAGAATACTATACCACATCCCACGTCTTGTACTTAACCACTCTTCTTCATCAGCTTTATTTCTTATATGTTTCCAGCGTAATTCTTTTTGAAGCTTTTCACGAACATGATCTAATCCATATCGATAGAATTCGTAGTATCCAATTGGTCTATTTTTTAAGGTATAACTAAAAGGGATCTGAGCGCTGTTCAAACTTTCAAAAAATCCTTCCATATGGCTATATGGTCTTTTTTTAATATATTTTAAATTTACCATCTTGATACCTAATAAAAGTTTGTTGTTGATATGGAGAAATAAGCTATATGGAAATTCTCGTAGTCTGTAAAATTGTACATCTTCAAAAGGGTTTACAAGAGAAATATTTTCTGTGGTTATAATTTTTTTTTTGGTTACTTGAAAAAATAAAGAACGCCACCAGATCAATAAAATGCAGGTAGGAATTCCAATATTAATACTTATAATATAGATAAATGGAATGTGATTATTCCAAAGATAGTATAGAAAATAGATTACAATAATGACACAAAAGAGAAATCTCCCAACATTATTGAATTTGGAGCCATTTATCATTTCTCTTTTATTTACCACTCCAGTCGATAAAGATATATCTTTTTTAATATAAAATGTCCTTAGAGCATTGATTAAGTCAAGATCCGATAGTAATTTTATTTTAAAGTGATGGAAGTTCGCGACGAGATTATTTCTAAAAATTACTGAAAATAAATTTATATAATGTCGAAGATAGTCTAATTTACTATTAGTTAATATTCCTTTTCTATGACAGAACACAGTAAAATAAATAGAAGTAGTAAAGGATCCCAAAGACTGCATCGAAGTATATCGGGGAGCACCCTTTCCAAAGGAATCTATTTTAGGGCGCTGAACCACTTGATATGAAAAGGAGAGTCTTATATTTTCTATATTTTCCATACTTAAGGAACGTAAAAAATGTCTTATAGTAGGTTCGACTTTTTCTGGAATAACTTCTACTCTGAAGACTTGAATAGCTATATTAGAGAGATCACTTCGGTTGGTACAATAAAGTACAGATCGTTCATCTTTATCAAACCAAAATATTAAATGTTCAAATGGATTGAATGTGAGTTTCTTTGAAAATGCAGAAGAAAAGACTTTTCTTAACAAAAAAAACTCATCATGGAAGACAATGATAAATACGCTTAAGATCACTAATCCAATTAATAAAGAGAGAAAGAGATTTTGGTTAAAGATATAAGAGACACTTATTACCAGCAATATTAACGCTATAAGAGATAATGTTTTAATTATTGAAAAAACGTTATTAATGTCTTTAAAGGATGGGTGCATATCCCATATATTAAAATAAGCTTGAGATTCTTCAGATTCAATTTCCTTTGTTTCTGCTTTTTTCTTTTGGAGCTTCTTCATTTTTCTTGTGTATAGTTCTTTTTCCTCCGGAACATAAATCTTTACCATCTCTATCTTACCTCCTTACGAAATTGTATAATATAAAGAAATATCAAAAGCCCTGAAACACCGAAAATAATAATAGACCAATTACTTAAGTTTCCTAATTGATTGGGAAAATAACTGAGTTCCAGTAAAATGATTATCCCCAGAGAAATGGTGAGAAAAATTAAACCAATGAGGAAGTATGTATAAATACTTTCAATAGCCATCTGATATGATATATTATGTTTTAATGGTCCTTGGATGTGAATTCCTCTTCTTCCTTTCTGTTCAATCGTGGTTTTTATAGCATGTAAGTGGATGGATTTCTCAAATTTTTCTGGATCAAATTTATTTTTAAGTTCTTCTTGATTTTTTCGTTCTAAATATTTAATTTGTTGAAGCAGTAAAGGTGTTAGGGTGTTTGAATCTTTTTTCCTCCTCCCATTATTAGAGGAAAAAAAAGAAAGGTAGTTTAAGCTTCTAGATCCTGTTAATCCTTCATGAGGAATCTCTTTATGAAGATTAGGTACTTTCAATTTGCATAATTCAAAGTAGAGCGTAAACATCTTTTTTATATACTGAATCGCTATATCCCCTTTACTCATTAAAAAAATTGGCTCACACTCTCTTATAACCTCAATTTGGACGTCTGTAAAAATTGATAACTGTAAGTTTTTTTGAAAAATCTGATTAATGGTTGTCATATAGTCATATATAGTCTCTCCTGCATTTTTGTTTCGTTTTCGAAATCCCAAGGTTATTCCAGTTTCATCTAGTTTGTTACTAGATAAAATAAAACTCACCACCGCTAATTTTTTGTTATTTTTCGTCTCTTTGCATATCTGAATCAAGGCTTTTAATTTTACTTCGGATATTTCGGTACTCATGAGTCTCCCTCGATAAATAAATTAATTATTTCGTTTAGATCATCTTCTTGTATAGTCCTATCAGAATTTTGGAATTTGAGCTCTTCTTGAGCAATTAATTTATCAAGATCTAACGGTTCTTGAGCATCCTGAATTTTATTCTTTAAGTAGGTTTCAGGATTGTTTTTCTCATTATCAAATGTATATATTGTACGAAAATAATGAATTGGAAATGGAAAAATTAACATAAAAGCAATTAATTGTAAGACATATCCTATATCAATAGAATAAAGATACATAAAATCTTGCTCATAATCTACAATTTGAATAAAGGGAAAATAAAGTTCTTGAGGAAATAAATACATAACAGGAAATACAACCACATAAAAGATGTTTAAAATAAGGGTTATTCCAAGTACATAACTATAAGGACGATATTTTATAATGGAATCCACACGTTCAATATCTTTAAAAAGGATTACATATCCAGATAAAAAGAGGAAACATAAGAAGATTATATTTAGGGGTACTGAAATAGATAGATTTTCAGGGCGTAAAGCCTCATTGAGCGGAGAATCACTAAATATTGATGACCATTCCCAAAAAATATTATATTTCCATGAAACTATGAGTTCCTGTTCTAAGGTAAATATCTGATAAGAATACCACTCTACAAACACGGAAAGAAACAATAATATTAGTCCAATGAGAAAGCTAAATTTAAATATATGAACTCCTTTTATATTCATCAATCCTCCAAAAATGAACTGTATTTATCAACTGCATCGGGACTTATTTTAGCTCTAGAATTATCGATATCTTCTTCAAATAACTTTGCTTCTTCTACTCGTTTTTTCATAGCTTTATTAGTAAGAAACGATTGTGCACTGTCTTGCTCAACTTCTTCCATTACCGGGGATTTTGAATTTTTCCCTAAAGTTTCGTATCCAAATTGTTCCATCAATTTTAGAGGTAACTGTTCTTTGATTAAGCGCATCTTTGCATTATTTAAACCTAAATCCCGTTTATGATATGGGATAGCAAATTTTTGCCTTATCTGAGTTTTTTGATGTGATAATCGCAAATAAATATAACTGATAACTACCGTATAGAGTCCTATAAGTCCGTATCCAATATTGATTAGTAATGAAAGAAGCGAAAATTCCTGAAATAAAAATATCAATAGGAGGGTAAATCCGTATATGGTAAACGGGATGGAGGCTAACCTAATCTGTTTCGCGAAGTTATATTGAGCTTCATGATTTAAGGTATTCGCATTCTTCTTTTCTGAATAAGTTTCAATGAGAAAGTATTTTTGATCTAAGTATGATAATAAATCAGATAAATCGGAGATATTAACGATGTGAAGATTAGGATCTTTCATATATGCAAATGGAATAAGTTTTTCTGTAAATCCTACTGTATTCTTGCATACAATAATGGGTTCTATTAACACTTCATATTCTAATGGTCCTGAATGAAGATATAATGTTTTATGAGTAATTGTTCTTTCCACAGAGACCATAATATCGAGAAATTTCATTATGTATTTCGAGAGCTCACCATTACTTGTAAGGTCATTGAAGATAGTTTCTTCTGCTCTCTTTAAGGTGTTTATATATCCTTGTGCCATTTTTTTGGATTGAAGTCTACCTTCATTTTCATGTATCGGAGTATAATCAATTACATTCTCTGAGATCGTGAACGCTCCTTCCATTTTACTCATTATAATTGGAACAATACAAATTATATCTAGGAATTCTTTTACTCGAATTAGTTTTAAAGCAATAGTATCAATCCCCACAAATAAAGGGCGTAGTTTATGATCCTTTTCAATAACGAAATATTCTGCTGACTTGACTTTTCTATTCAACTTCTCAATAGCAGAGTTAATATTTTGAAAGGAATTCATCTCTTGAAGAGGTCTTGGTTCCTTTAACTGCCTATCAGGTTGGAATCTTGAAATTTCTGTTGCATCAACTGGTTCATACTCAATACTCTCTTGAGAAATATTATTATAGAAAATATTAATTAATTGATTTAATAAAGGAATAGCCTCTTCTCTTATAGTTCTTAATTCTTCTATTTTGCATAATTTTTTATGGGTTTTTTCATTTCTTTTAGATTTTGAAGCAATTATATTACAAGTCAAAACTATAATTTTACGAATTTTAATGCTTAAATTGCTTTTAAGACATTGATTAAATTCTCGTACATCTTCTGGTAATTTTTTATTTTCAATTTGATCTAGAATAATTTGCCAACTTACTGGACTAATTGATTTATCTATAACAAGCGGCCAAAAATTCTTTTGAAATTCAAGAGAAGTATTTGTTTTTCTAATACCTTCTCTTTTATACTTTTCTACCAAGTGATTTAGAAATGATGCTACATTTTCATCTAGAAACATTTCAAGTCCTTTATTATATTGAACTAAAATTGGTGAAGCATCATCTTCCTCTTCATATGTTTTAAAAAGATTCTCAGCTGTCTTAAAGGCAATTTTAATTTCACTATTTGTAATTAAATTATAATTTAAGGCGCTTTTCTCAGCTTCTAATGTTGTGTCCAAATTTTGAGAAATTTCAATTTCATTTTTCTGAAAGTCAACTACATCATCTTGACTTTCCTCATCATTAAATTCTTGATATTCAAATGAAGAATCAATACTTCCTGATGAATTAATTTCAACATCATCTTTCAATTCCCTTTCCAAATTGCTACTACCGGTTAACCTAGAATAATTGAACTTTCCATCAAACCAAGCTTCACTTTTTAAATCGGGAGAACTATTTAGATTCCGATCTAAAGCATCTGAATTCGAGTTAGTATTATCATCATCTTCTATTTGTTCAATTTCAGAATTAAAGAAAGGATCATCTTTGAGTATTAAAGGTTCATTTTCAGGATTATTATCATCTAATGTTTCCGCAAACTGAGCATAGGCGTCTAAATTCTTTTTATGGATATGCTCTTTAGCTCCAGCAACTATCTTTTTTGCTGTTGCTTCTCCAATACCTATTTGAATTAATTTAGTTGCAGATGATTGTGCAAGTTGGATTATTGAAAAAATTCCTGCATTCTGTAGGATCTCCTTAGTACGAGGTCCAACACCCTTCACTACAGTGATTTCTTCTTTAACAATGCTTGGAGTGAGACTTGTATCTTGATCCAATTGAGTTTCAGTTCTCTCACTCTCTTTTTCAATTTGATCTGGTTTTTCTTGCAATAAGGTCATAGGTATCATTTATGATTCAGTTCTCTATTTATAAAGAAAAAAAAAGGATATATTAGCAAATTGGATTTTTCTTTTATATTACTTGGTTAGGTTTACTGAATATTAAAGAAGAAGTGTGATAGAGTATAGTAGTTGTTTACGGAAAAATTAAGAATAAGGAAGAAGTGAAGCGTAGTTCCAAAAAATCTATTATTTGTCCTTTTTGCAATGAAAAGATAATAATTGGTGTGGAAAATTTTATTTTGGAAAGCAAGAATAGTGATATCAATTTTCCCCACATTCATTTACATGGAAATCCTCTACATGCAATAATTTGCTATCTCAATTCTGAGCTGGAAATTCGTAATATTGGTATTATTAAAAGCATTGAGATCTCTAGAGATTCAGAGACTTTTACGCAACTTATGAAGAAATGGACCAATCCTTACTAACACAGGTGATATTTCATAACATTAACAGATTTTACTGATAAGGTTGAGAAAGAAGAGATTGAGTCTACACAAAACCGTGAAATCTTCAAGTATATCACAGATAAACGAATTTTGAGGGTTCTTTTTGAGGGGAGGATCTTTCAATTACGAGAAATTCAAAAAGAAACAATAAAAAAAGGTCTATTCTTTCGAAAATCTTTCTTAGTTTGTGCTCCTTCTGGAAGTGGAAAAACTCTAATTGGAGAGGTTTGCGCGGTTAATAATGTATTTCAAAAGTTTGGTAAATCTATATATTTAGTTCCTTTTAAAGCTCTTGCTACTGAAAAATACTTTCATTTCAAGAAGGCATATGAACGTTTCAGTGTCAAAGTAGAGCTATCAATTGGTGATTATGAGGTCAATGATACAAAGCTAGAGAAAGCAGATATCATTGTGACTACATATGAAAAAATGGATTCAATTTTAAGAAATTTTTATGATAAAGAATGGATTTTCGATATTTCCACGATTATTATTGATGAAATTCATATTATTGGTGAATCTGATCGCGGTCCACGGTTGGAATCTCTTATTGTTCGTTTAAATGAATTTTTACATAATCCCCAACTAATTTCTCTTTCAGCTACTATTGCTAATGCTGAATTTTTTAATTCTTGGTTGAATTCTCTTGGGAATGAGACCATTTTAATCTCATCTGATAATCGCCCTGTTCCACTCCATTATAAAATTGAAATTACACAAAATAAAGATTCTACAATAAAACGCTTAACAAAAGCAACACTTGATAAAGATGGTCAAGTTTTAATATTTCTCAATAAACGAAAAGGAACACAAAAATCAGCTGAAACTATTAAGAGTTTAGTGAAGAAGACTTTAAAAGAAAATGAATTAAATGTGTGTAAAGCGTTAGAAAAGCGACTATTATCAATTAAAGGAGGGCATAAAGACTTAAGAAATGTTATTAAATCAGGAGTTGCGTTTCACCACGCGGGATTACTTCCAAAAGAAAGAAAAATCATCGAAGATAATTTTAGAAGACGGATCATCAAGGTAATATGCTGTACAACCACTTTATCCGCTGGGATAAACACACCTGCACGGTTAGTTATATTAAAAGATTATAAGAAATATATTACCTCAGGTCATAACATCAGAAATTTTGCAGGATATCATGAGAATGGAGATGGGTTTTCTTATTTCAAGCCGTTCTCAGCAAATGAATGTCATCAGATTTTGGGAAGGTCCGGTCGTCCAGGATTAGATTCAGTTGGATATGGAGTAATTTTAGTAAGGGATATCGAAGAAAAAATGTGGGTGGAAGATCATTTTTTTGAGACTATTCCTCTTCAGGGAAATATGAAACCTCGTTATAATAATCTTAACTCTGGATTAAATAAAATAAATACTCTTAAAGAGCAAACTCTTCTAAGAATCTATGAGGAAAAAAAAATTACATTAGAGCAATTAGCACAATTTTTCGAAAAAACTTACTTTTGGTATGGTATTAAACATAAGATGAAAGAACAGAAAATTCCAATTGAACAGCTCCTCATGATTAAGGAGATTACACCAATAAACATTTTAAAACTTCATTCCAATGCTCAAAAAGTTAAATCTTTAAAAAAAGAAAATTTTCAGATAAGAATATCTAAATTTAGTGAGTCGAATATTTCAGGATATATAAAGACGCCCTATGGGGTATATTTATCTCAGTTTGACATTGAGAATGGAATTCAATGCTCATGTGGATTTGAAAATGGGATATCGGATAATTTTGCTAGTGAAGAGTTCAATTTTGAATTCTGCGATCATGTTTCAAGTTTTCTCATTTATTTAATACAGCTCCCTGATGTATATTTCCAGAAATATATTGATTCGATAATACCCAATTCAGTGAAAAATCAGTACATTCTTAATTACTTATTTGAAAAAGGTCTAATTATCAAGAACGATGATGGAACTATAAAATGCTCTCAATTTGGTAAGTTAATTATTCGATTGTATTTATATCCTGTTTCCGGTGTAATGATTAGAAACAAACTTGAAAATGTCGAAATGAATAGTTTTCAAGAATTAATAAAGGAAGCCTATGATATATTAAAAGCAGAGTTTAGGGTAAGAGATAATAAGATGCTCAATCCGATCTTAGAATGGGCAGAGGAAGAGAATTTAGACAAGATCTTGGAGAAGTATAATATTATGGCTGGTGACCTATTTTCTGTACGAGATAGTCTAAAGCGTATTATCGTATTTATTGGATATATCGCTAAAAACTTAAGTACGCAAGGAAGAGATCTTCAAGATAAACTGACTCGTATCGCTGAAATGGCAGAAACATTAGAAATTCGATTGCAGTACGGGATTCGAGAAGAATTATTCGATTTAGTATTAAGATTACAGGATGTGGCACGCGTAAGAGCCCGTATATTATATAACGCTGGATATCACACTTCAACTCAAGTTAAAAAAGAAACTCCGTACAATCTTAATAAAAAAACAGGATTAGGATTTAATCTCTGCAAGAAGATTATTAAGGAAAAAAATAATTAGCAAATTGATAAACTACATTATTAGCTATTTACTGAATTTTTTGAACACTTTAATTCTAGACATAAAAGTTTATATAGTGAAATGGGAAAGAAATATTAGAGGATGGAAAAAAAAATCTAGCAATTCTTAGTTTAGCGATATTACTTATTGCAAGTGGTATTGGAAATATTATTCTTGGAGTAGTGCCTAGCGGATTTAAGCCACCTGAGGAAAAAAATGTACTTAAAATCGCATATCCAGAGGGTTGGGGTCCTGTAGTTTTGGATCCAGTTGATTCATGGTATGATATTTCAAATGACTTGATTAGACAAGTTTGTGATACACTTTGGGTGTATGATCTAACAAATCCTGACTTCCCTCTTATCATGCGATTGACGACGAATTACTCCTGGAATAGTGGAATTGATGAACTCACCATTTCATTGAGAGATGATGTATGGTTTCATGATGGTACAAAATTCAATGCTACTGCTGTAAAGTTTACATTTGATCGAATCATGTACTTCATCAATTGGTCTGGTGATTTACCTGAATACACTCATCTATGTGCTCCTGCAGAGTTATTCTTTGATCTGAATAAAGATCCCATTCTTAATAGAACCGAAATTATCGATGAATATACAATTAAATTTGTGTTAAACAATCCAAACGGGGTGTTCCTTCCTTTATTAACTTACGAAGCATGCTCTATTTTAGGTTCAAATTCTGCAAACACTACAGAGTATTTAGTGCTTGTAGAAGACATTTTAGTAGGCACTGGACCCTTCAAATATATCCACTACATACCTGGTGAGGAAATTCAATTTGAACGGTGGAATTTGTATTGGGATTCTAATACTTTTTGGGATAGAATTATTTGGCAGTATTTTCCTGGTATTACTGCTGCTAATAATGCTTTATTGGATGGATGCGTTGACTATATTAAAACCTCTATAAAGGAACTTCTTCCAACATTTCAATCTGAAGAAGAAATCATCGTTATTGAAATGAATACAAGTATTAATTTTAGATATTGGGCTATTAACACTGAGGTGATCAATGATTTCAGAATTCGAAAAGCAATAGCTTACGCGTACAACTATTCATATTACATTGAAAAATTATGTCAGAGGTACGTAATCAAAGCAGAACAGTTCCTAGCTCCTGGATTTCCCTATTATAATGAATCATTCAAAGCTCCTTACTATAATACCACTATAGCAAGACAAATTATGATGGAGGTTTTTCCTAACAAAACAACTGGACTTACTTCACAACCATTTGGTGAGAACGCTACGAATGATGTTGCTTGGTCTGCTTTAGAATTAGAAACATATGGAATATTTGAACATGTGGGATGGATTACTGGAGTTCAAATGAATGAAGCTTTTATTAATGATATGGATAAAATTGGTATATACATCCATTCTCACATTTTGGATTGGGCAGTATACCCTCCTATTGAGGGTCCTTATGAGATAAGGTATGATGCATATGCTCTTACTTATCTTGAACCTTTCAATATATTAGGACCAATACTGAATAATATGTCGAATTATAGCCAATGGAAAAATAATGATTTTCTCATCCATCAATGGTTAGAACAATATGAAGGGATAGATCCTGCAAATACCACAAGGCGAGCGCAGATACTCTATAAAATCCAGCAGAGAGCAATTAATGAACTTTATTTACTTTTGCCTTTAACTTTCGATAAAATGTATTACGTACACCATCGAAGTTTAGGAGGAGTTAGCTATAATATTATGAACCATCTATGGCTAACTGATTCATATTATATCCCGGGGATATCAACAATATAATTCAATAAGAAAGAGGAGAAAACCTAAAATGAGAAATAAAAATTTAATAATCGTAATATTGGCTGGTGCTCTTATCATTGCTGGTATTGGGAATATTATCCTTGGAGTTTCAATAAATAGAATTCAATCATATGAGGATGAGAATGTACTAAGGATTGCATGTTCAAAAGCAAATAGTCCCGCCGTTCTGGATCCCGTTGATTCATGGGATAGTGGAGCAAATGATATGATACGACATGTTTGCGATACGCTTTGGGAGTATGATTTAACAGATCCTGCCTTTCCCATAAAAATGCGATTGGCAACGAACTATTCTTGGAATAGTGGAATGGATGAGTTAACTGTTTCCCTTAGAGAGAATGTGTGGTTCCATGATGGCTCGAAATTCAATGCCACTGCGGTGAAATTTACCTTTGATAGAATTATGTATTTCTCTAACTATTCTGGTGATTTACCAGGTACCACTCATGTTTGTGATCCTGCAGATTATTTTTTTGATATGTATAATAATCCTATCATTAACCAAACTGGAATAATTGATGAATATACAGTTAGATTTGTCTTATATGAACCAAATGGTATCTTTCTCTCGTTATTAACCTATGAAGCCTGTTCAATTTTACATCCAAATTCCGTAGATGCTACAAATTATTTAGTGCTTGGAATAGATAGAATAATAGGTACAGGTCCCTTCAAATATATTCATCTCATCGCGGGGGAAGAATTACGTTTGGATAGATGGAAATTATATTGGGGCAACAATGTTTTTTGGGATAGAATATTATGGGATTATTACCCTGATAGAACTAGCGCAAACGATGCGTTTTTAGACGATAAGGCAGATTACATCTACAATCCTTTAAATTCATATATTTCAACATATAAAGTTGAAGAAGAATTCAATGTGGTCGAACTAGACACGAGTAGGATTTTTATGTATTGGGGAATCAATAATAGGAAGATTAACAATTCGCAAGTTCGAAAAGCTATTGCTTATGCTGTTAATTACTCTTACTTTATTGAAGATATATTTCAAGGTCATGTAGTAAAGGTAGAACAAATGCTTCCCTTAGGATTTCCCTATTACAACACATCATTTAAAAGCCCATACTATAATACCAGCATCGCAAGGCAAGCAATGTTAGATGCTGCTGCAATCGAGGGTTGGTCTACAGCTGGACTCACAGCTGAACCAGTTGGTTACGATACCACTAATGATGCAAACTGGGCTGACGCAGATTTTGTAACATACACAGTACAGGAAAGTGAAGGATGGATTACAGGAATCTTGATGAATATAGCCATGCAAAGTGATATGGATGCAATTGGCATTGAAATTGTAGTCGATGTTTGGGATTGGGAGTCATCCATTTGGTCACCACCCTATAATGCAGATAAACTTGAGCTTTTTTATGATGACTGGAGCCTCGATTATCTTGATCCATTCAATATTTTTGAGCCATTATTAAGTAATAGCTCTAGCAAAAACTTAGTCCCTAGTTCATACAGCATATCTGGTCAAGACTTTCTCCAACATAATGATGTTTTAATCCATCAGTGGCTAGAACAATACGAAGAGACAGATCCCGCAAATACTACAAGAAAAGCACAGTTACTCTACAAGATCCAGCAGAGAGCGATTAACGAACTCTATGTTCTTGTACCATTAGGGTTTGATAAGACCTATTATGTACATCATCGAAGCTTAGGTGAAGTCGGCTATAATATAATGGGTAAACTATGGTTAGCTGATTCCTATTATATCCCAAATATTCCAACAATCTGATAATTAAGGAAATTTTTCCTTTATATTGATTAAATTGCACAATCAAATAAGTATAGTAAATTCACTTCTTATGAATTCTAAAACTTCTAAGGAACCTAATATTAAGATTCAAAAATCAGAGCCAAAATTGAAGCATACTAAAGATATTAGTCCAAGTTCAGATACTAGTGAAGTAAAAAATATTGAGGATATCTGTGATGAGAATTTAACGACTCTCCAAAAAATTCATGCTATTTTATTAAATTGTATTAATCTTTCCAAAAAGCAGAAGTTAGAATTTGCAGAAAGCGAGCGATATTTTATGAAATTATACTTGAAAAAGGTATTGAAACAGAAAGAAAATATATAATAAACAGTAGTCTTATTTTTTATACGGATAGAAAAAGGTTATAATTGCATATTTTTTTAATTCATCTTTTTTTGGTTAACAGACTATGTCTGAAAGTATCCCTAAAGAAATCATTGGAATCGCATACACATCGGAATGGGATCATATTAAACAATTTATAAAAGCTCTTATGGAGTTAACGCTTGATTCAGAATCACCATATTCCTTAAATGCCCTTAATGGAATTGTAAACAATAAGAAATATGAAGAATATGATTATCAAATTAAAGCTAAAGCTCAAATTAAAATATTAAATTCTATCCATGATTTTGAAAAACTCTCTTTTTATCAATACTCTGAATATAAAAGAAATATAATTGATATTTCCAAATATAAAGATGTAATTGTTTTGAATGCTCAATACATGGGACCTGAGATTGATCATACTAATTATTTTAACTTTGCTATTTATTTGGATAGTTTTGATCTTCCATACTTTAGTGATATTAAAGGAAATGTCTATGAATCTAATGAAATAATGGAATTAATACCTAAGTTTAAACTACAAGCACCTAAAAAAATAAAAAAATCAAAACCACCTGAAATATTAGTATCATACAAATCAGAAATTGAAACCTACGAAAAATCAACTGAGAAAAATGCTATATGGCATGGGAGTGAAACTAATTCTTTTCAAAAATGGAAGATGAAAGTTCATAAAGAATTTCGGGATAAATTAGGAGGTCTTCCTTATTATAAAGGAAAAATTACTAAGAAATATGATTCCTACTTAAATAGTCTCATTAAAAAGCCTATTGCAAAAACATCTCAACCAAAAAAGATTAAAATCGAAAAGTTAATTACTAAAAAACCTCAAGGAAAGAAACCTATTGTTAAAAAACCCTTAAAAAAACAAATTGAAGATAAAAAAAAATCAGATACTAAAAAACTTGAACCATTAAATTTAGAAGCGACAATTTATAATAAACTAACAGGTAAGAATGCTATATATGGTGGAAGAATAACCAAAGCTTTTGAACATTGGAAATTAAAAATGCAAAAGCAATTTGTACAAAAAATAGGCGGAAAACCTTATTATAAAGGAGCTATTACACAAAAATATAAAAAATATTTGAAATCACTCTAAAAATCTAAACTACTTCCTATACTTCATTTCTTAATAGAGTAATAATACAAAAGCAATTGAGTGAAGAAAAGTATAATTGTTTTGTAAAAATTAAGAATAACTTCAGTTTTATACCAATAGCCTTTATATTTGTAGATTTAGCATTTAATTATAGTAAGAATATAATTATGGAAAAAGGTTTAAATCATGAGTTCTCAAACTGTAGAAAAGAAGGAACAAATTTTCCCTATTTATAATACATATATAGAGGGCTCTATTAATTTTAATGGTATTATAATTCCTTTTTCAGAACTTGGCGAATCTAAAAAGCCTTCATATATTTACAAGGGTGATGAAGATATTTGTTTCAAGAAAAGGTACCCTGTATATCGAAAACTTTTATTGGATGAGTTTGTTAAATAAAAGCTTACTATTATGTAGAAATCATAAAATCACTTTAGACTTATCATTTTTCTTTAAATATTTTTAAAACTACTTAATATAAACTAAAAAATTAATGATTAAAATTGAGTTCAAAATCAGAACAAAAAATCCATGAGGAGTTGGCCAATTCTAGTAGTAAGACCAAAAATCATATAAATTTTCATAGGGCTGTAGTTTCTTTCTCTCAGTTTGCTGGAGATTCAACAACGAGATTCATCTATACAGGAGAAGAAAGAATACCTTTTCATGAGCGACATCCTGAATATCAGACGATATTTAGGTATGAGTTTGCTGATACTATTAGAAACTTGAGATGATATATTCTAATTTAAATTTAACTTATACAAATTTCCGTTAGTTTTTATCAGTTTCCTTTCTTTTTGAAAAGTCTTTATCAATAATTTTATTTCAGATTCAGGTATGCTATATTTTTCTGCTATAAGTTCAATCATATAAATTGGAAATTTTTTATACAATCCATGTAACTCCTGAAGCCCTAAGCTGAATTTACTGTAATAATCCTCGTCTTTATCATCCTTAATTATAGAAAACTCTTTTTGAGAGGTAGTTGTTATCTTAAAATCATCTACTGTTCTGAATTCAGGTGAAGTTCCTAACTCTTCAATTGCGAACTGATTTTGTCTTAACTTTACCACTTCTACAGCAATAGATATCCCATTTACCACTTCTCCATTAACCTTAACTTCCTCAATTATATTTAAATGACTGCAACGAGCGCATTTCTTAGACTTTCGAGTAGTCTTTGCATAGGTATATTGATTGCATTTCTTACACGAGAATACTAGATATGGTGTCTCATCACTTTTCCATGCAATTTCTTCCATACTTAAATTCCCTTTTAGTTAGGATTTTCTATTATATTTTTGATGATAAAGTACAATTCCTCTTCATTATCAATAGTTATTGCTTGAATGTGGTTTTTTTTTGCCATTGCTTGGATATTTCTTTTTAAGATCCTTTTTTCTCCTTCAATGGATTCCTTAAAATCTATAAAATCAAAAATTATTATAATTAATGAAGAGATTTGGGTAAAGTCACTGATGTCTTGCATTAGCTTCTCAGAATTGAATTGTTCTGGATTGTAGATTTGGATAAGAACTTTATTATAGATTATTATGTGGAGATCAGAATCACCAATACCATATGCAATATTATCATCCTGAAATCGTTTTCGCAATCCAAATTTCATTGGTAGAAACTTACTTATCTTTATTGGATACTCTTGAGGTTTTTGGTCGATAAAACCTGTCAACTTTGATTGATGTTGTTTTGTGAATCTTTTTCTCTGGGGTGTGAAGGATTGAATGTGAGCTGTATCTTTATGAGGTTCCTTTCTAATTTCTACTTTATCTGGAATTAATTGATTATTTGAATGGTGAGGTTCTTTTAAATTCACATTCATCCGCTTTAATTTACTTAATGCAATTCGTAAATATATCTCATCACGAGTCTTTTTACTATATAGTATTACCACTTTTCCTTGACGATGTCGTGCAGTTCTTCCTTTCCGTTGGATATATCGAATTTCTGAAGCAACCACATCATAAAAGATGACAAGATCACATTCAGCTATATCCAAGCCTTCCTCTGCGACATTTGTACCAATTAACGTGTTATATATTCCTTTTTTAAACTCCTCAAGGATTTCTATTTGCCGTTTCTGTGAGAGTCCTTTATCATCTTGAGACTTTGTTGCTTGTCCTACAAAACGTATAGGTCTTATAAGCTTAATATCTTTAAGCTTATTTGTAATAGTTTTTACCGAGTTTCTCAATTTTACAAATACTAATATTCTTGATGTAGGGTTCCTTTGTAGCTCCTCCAAGAGAATTTTTTTTAATATATTATATTTCGGATGGAATAAATTTTCAGGAGAGAAATCAGCATTTTTTTTTAGCTCAAGGTAGATTCGGTTCAAACGACTATCTGATGCCAATATTTTGTTGGCTTTTGAGCTATTCTTCTTCTTAGCATCTTTATGTAACTTATTAAAATAGTCCAATAATACGTTTAATCCCTGTTGCTCCACTAATTCGAGCATGTGATATAATATTAATGCTTGTGCGTTGATAGATAATGCACTGTATATTCCTGTTTTATCTCCATTATCTTTTAGTAGACTTACTAATTCTGTATTCAATTTTAGAAGGTCCTTCCGGATAATTTTTGTATATAACTGATTTCCTCTCGCTTCAAGGAAATTCACCTGAGAAAGATAATGAAGTCTTTCCTCTAATACTACTGTAATTAATTTGTATACATCTTCCATAAGCGGAGTGATATCAACTCCTATTTTGTATATATCCATCGATTTGAGGTAAGTCTTTACATCATCATCCGTTCGTGTCCGAATATGAATATTCTCGAGAGGAATATGCAAATTTTCGCATAAAGCCTTAATTTTGTTCTTCGATGATCCTGGTGATGCAGTAAGACCAAGGATAATTCCATCTGGATTATGGTCGATAAACTCATCAGCGATCATTGCATATGCATAATCTCCAGATGTGTGATGAGCTTCATCGAAAATTATCAATGCCGTATTGTTTAAAGTATATTTCTTGTGAACCAAATCGTTCCGTAATGTCTGGGGAGTATAAAACAATAACTGAGTGTTATTAAAAATTACACTTCTATCCTCCGGCTTAATCATACCAGTTAAAATAGCGCAATTCTCTTTAGGAACTTTTAGAAATCTTATAAATGTTTCAAAGTGTTGATTAATAAGTGGACGTGTAGGGGCAAGCACGATTATCTTACTCTTTGGTGGGAATCGTTCTAATACTTTACTTGCTACTAATACTCCAATTATTGTTTTTCCCAAACCTGTTGGGATTACTACTAATGAATTTTTGTCAGTACATTCATTTGCAATTTTAATTTGATACTGTCTTATTTGGAGCTCCTTAGACTTGATTGCGGCTGAAACAGCCATCTCTTCCTTTATCTCGCCCATTATTCATCACTCCTTATGTGAAAGGTATAATTATCAATTTCAATCGTCTTGATATCCTTATTACTCTTATTATAGGAAATAATGAGTTCCCCTAGTCTTAATCCTAATTTCGAAGGATATATAGCTCCATTTCCATGACTTTCGAATAGATAAGGATGCTCAGATCTTACTTTTTTTAGATTAGATATTAAATCAGAGCCGGTCTTTGTAACATCAAATCCCTTCCCTCGTTTTACAAACTTAAAGGTATATACAATATCATTTATCAATTTAATGTGTGATTGAAGGATTTCAACCGTCATTGGGATATCATTCCGAAAAATCCTTTCAGCCACTAAGTAGACGGTGTTATTACTTCTCTGTTTTTTCAATTCATGCTCCTGAAATATATTTTTAAAGATATATTGGAATTTTAATATGAAAGATATTATCTCATCAATTTCATAGGTGGGTATTTTTAATCGCTTAAGTAGCTCTGTAAAGTTTAATTTTTTATCAAATTGATCTTTATATTTTTCTAATATATCGACAATTTGAGTGAAGACTAGGATCATATTCCGAGATGATCCTGTTGAATCATAAGAATCCACACCTGAAGTCATTGACAAAATATAAAATGAGTAAATAAAAAGGAAAAATTTTGAATTTACCCTAAAAATTAATTAAGTTAAACTAATTTAGACCTTTTTTATCTTTTTTAAGTTGATGCGTAGAAATCCCTATAACAATTCCAGGTACTCCGATAAAAACTACCATCAGAGGAATAGCAGATGTGATTTCATTATCATAGTTTTGAGGGTTTGGTTTCTGATCAACTTCACCAATATTGGTAAATGAAGAATTTCCTATCATACTGGTCAGATCTCGAATCTGATCATAAAGAAAGATTTCGAAGAAATATTCTCCTTCCTCAGGTGGTGAATATGTTAGTGTAAATACACTAGAATAATTAAATTCAACTTTTGAGAAATCAATCTCGTCAAACATTAAAGCATCCTTGTAAATTTTGGTAAAAACATTCCCGGAACTTAGAGGGAATTTGGTATTATTTGCTAAAAGTGATATGTTAACTCTAAGATCAATTGGTGAGTCGGTGTTATTAATGTAGAGATTATGGATAATGGAATAAGTGGTATGAAATTGGATATCTAATTCTGCTTTTTTTTGAACTCCTTCATAGGCACACAATTTCCCCTCAATTATAGGGCAATATTGAAAATCTAAGGGAATAGGAATATCTCTCACGTATGTATTATCACCAACTTTACTGAAAGTAAATGTCCCAATTTGATCACTTTCAAATTTGAATGTAATATAGGCCCCGAAATCTCTCAACACCAGATTCTGTAAAGATACTTCCATCGAATTAATTCCACCCAACTCAACCGTACTTGAGTAAGATGCCTCAATTTCTATTGGGCTATTTCTTGCCATTTCACAGATCCATAAAAACGCTTCTTGTTCAATATTTTTTCTATCTATAGCCATATAGAATTCCTCATACTCTTCAGAGTAAAGTGTGTTTACTAAATTTTGAATCAGAATAGAATTGAACTCAATATCAAGTTCTAATATTTCGGAAATTTTGTAGCAGTAATACACATTTTTAATATTAGTATAATCTAAGTTTTGGATGAGATAATTTTCGATTTTTCCCGTATCTTTATCAAATAGATCTAAAGCTTTCAATATATAAATCATGTAATAGGTATTTTGTAAAATGGTTTCGATGCTCGAAGTAGGGCGAGGAGTAAAATATAAAGTTGATGGAGTTTCGATTACATTCCTATCAATGTAAGTATAAAGAGCATTCATATCAAAACCTATATTAGTGAAATTAAGTGATAATTGTTCAGTAAGTATCTCCAAACATCTTATAGCATAATAGGAATATTCAATATGGATAAGTATATTAATAAATTCCGAACGAGCGCTGTCAAATTTTACGAGGGATGAGAATGCGCCATAGTTCTGATAATAAGAGTCATTTAAAAATTGAGTATCGACAATATCTGAGAGCAAATTGTTAAGGTTAAATGAAGCTGCTAAGTCGTCTAGTTTAAACATATTTTTTAATGAATTTAATGCATAATATGTGGACTCATGGGAATTTAATTGAGTAATTTCATCAAGATAAAATTTATGACCCATACTATAGTATTCAATAGGATGAGACCGAAACCAATAGAGATGAGTGTTTGACAATAGATATCCATAGAAAAATCGTGAAATTCCAAAATCCGCATAATCGACATAAGAATCCTTGATTCGGGTATAAAGTTGATGAATCTCTAAATCAGAGATTCTATCATATTGGGTGAATGCGGATACTACTGTATTCACTAGCTTCATTGAAGTATAATCCACTGAAAGCAGTGAGAATCCATTGTCATTATAATACATAAGAGTAGCGTTTCCTATCTCATTTCTTTCTTCCAAGGTTAATTGAGTTAATATACCTGAATTATTTAATGAACGAAGGATTTGGTAAGTGTCAATTAACTCATGAATACCTACAGTTGTTGACTGATCCCAGTTACCAAGTGAATTCCGGTTTCCTACTATGAAATTAATAACCTCATTTCTATCTATTCCGGTATACAATGAAATATCTGAGAGTTCTAATCCGAGTGCGGTACCTACAATATTTGTATAGTTTAAATTATAATCCCAAATGGACATTCGAAAATAGTCATAATTTGAATCATAGAGATCGGTTAAATATTGATGGAAATTGCTAACATCAATACTTCCTTCCACTCCGAATACTTCTAGTGCTTTAATACAATAGTATGATGTGAGTAAATTAGGTTCTAGTAGAGGATTCATACTCACAAATTCAAGATCATCAGCATTATTAAATCCACCAGAAGAATCTTGTAGATTATTTAGAAATTGGATAATTGCCTGTTTTTCAGTTGAATAACCTAACCAATCGTCCATCAATAAATCTAAGGTGGAGACCGCAAAAAACGTATTATCTGCGGTCGAAATCTTGAATTCGTCATCAAGACTAGGTTCGTATGTTCGACCAATAAATCCACTCGATATATTGTTATGACAACTCCAAATAAAGGAAATCATTTCTGGGATATCAATAAGATGAAGTGACTCGAGTATATCTAAAGCAAGGACCGCATAGCAGTTCACTTCCAATACACTACTGAGGGGAACTAATTTGAATGAGAAATCCGAATCTAAATATCGATATGCCAATGTATCCATAAACCGATTTGTGCTGGGATTATAATAAGACATTATATAATCTCGTATTGCTGTCTTGTTTATATTATCCAGCTTTCCTATGCTATCAAAAATAAAGAGGCCATAATATGTCGCTTGTAATGATGATTCGTAAATCTGTGGAAAATATGCCAAATCACTATAATCCTGTATCTTATTATCGACGATAGAATTGAGCAGATCATTATTACTTGATGAAGATAATTTCATGTGTTCCGATTGATCTGGTAGAAAAAAATTAGATTGAATAGAAGAAGCAGAAGGGAGTAATATAAGATTACCAATAATAATTAATAGAACACTTCCAATTAACCAATATGTTTTTGACTTCATTTTTACTCGCACAAATGTTAACAATTAATGAGTTATTGCTATTTATTCCCACCACTTATAAACAAAAAATTGAAATAAAACACAAAATAGAATGAGATGCATTATTAGAAGAGAATACCAAAAAAGAGAGAAAGAGAAATTAAAAATTAAATTAATTCTAAACTAACTTCCTTATCCAGGATGTATTAGAGGAGGTCCTTTGCTACAATGATACCTTAGTATCTCCAATTCTGGTTGTATATTTTTCTGTTCTTTTAATATTCTAATCTTTTTTGTGTTTAGACTTAAAGCTAATTTTAAAATGCTACTTTTTTTTATTTTTTCTGGTGCATTTAATGTAATAGCAACTGGAGACCTGTTGTTATCTTTTAGCGCAAAATAATAGTAATCAAGAGTGTTATGACGATTGAAAATCTCGACAGCATTACCCATGACCAACTCAACAGGCTCTTCTGAATCTGCTCTATTAATAGATTCTTCAGTAGAATGAGCTAATTCTAACAGCCCTAATTTCTCCATAATTTTAATAAGTAGATCAGATGATTTTATGAGACTTACAAATCCATTTACGTGAAATTGGTCAAAAATTCTCTTTTTTACTTGGGATTGAATGGTTGACATTCTCACACCAAGTCTTGAACAAATGGCACTTACACTAACTTTAGTATTTCCCAAACAAATAAGTGATATCGAACTAATTAAAGCCGATAAAGCATTGTCAGTGGTATTTTTTACACCATTCCATAATCTATTTAAAGTTCTTTTTCCTAATTTATAGAAATCAGTTCCTAATCCAAAATGCTCAGAAATCTCGTATATTCGTTGAAGAATATATTTCTTTCTATATTCTCTCTTAGCATACTTAGGAAAAAATCTCTGTATTTGTAAAATAAAGACATTAAACTCCTTTTTTGTAATTTTAGATACTTCGACAAGATCAGCTGAATTCACAGCAATATTTCGAAGTTTCAAGCAAAAGTGAGCAATAGTCGCTATTAACTTTTCAGGACTCCTAAACTTAGTACCTGGATCCAATTGAGGTCTGATTTGTTTGAATTTGGTCAAGATCATTTCTTTCACAGAATCACAGCTAGCTAAATCTAATGCGTTAAAAATTCTCGATAATTCAATACGGACTTTCTCAAATACTGCTCTTTCATTGTCTTTTATGGAATTATATTTATTTAATCTTTGCAATCTGGCAGATTGAGGAGAGGTTATTCTTTCTCGTCTTGTACCAATTTGAGTTGTACTTAAACCCTTTGCGTATTGAATAATGTCTTCATTATAAGGTCTATCGTACTGGAGTTTTTTAATTTCTAATACAAGCCCACATTCACGACATACATACCCTTCTCGTGTTTCGATTATATCCGTAGATTCACAAATATCACATTTAAAATCAGATAAAACACGAAAGAGTACATTTTCTTGAACTTTATAAGTTGCCAATGCTTTGATCACTATTTTTTTAATTTACCTAAGAAATATATGGGAACCAGTTTGCCTTTTAAATATTATCCTCAAAGGTCGATTTTATGAGAAGAAGGGCTCTAAACACAAATTAGATTTTTGCATTTTCAAAATTTTTGCAATTTTTGCATTTTATCGATCACCCACATTTTTATGCATATAAAAATCATGGAGTTTAAATACTTTCTATTTCTTAATATATCCCAGAGTTCGAGTGGTATAGTTACAGAAAAGAATAAGTGAATTTGAATTCATGTTAACATAGAATAAGGTAGAGAGTCTGCGGATCGCAGGGATGATTTTTTTAAATTCTTTACACTACCTATATTTTATCGAAACTATTTAAAGAAAAACAATTTTTTTAATTTAAAAAAATTCTCAAATTTTTTCTTTATATTTATCAAAAATAAAAGATTCTATGCTACAGGAGCCTTTTATATTTCTTGGTATTTTAATCATTTCTCTTGTTTTAAAATATATTTTATTCCGAGAGAATGCGGGAATTTTAAAACCTATTGCCATGAGAATATTTTTTATCGGAGTAATCTTTCATGAATTAGCTCATTATGTTATGAGTTTAGTAGTTGGGCATATTCCTGAGCATATCAAGATAAAATGGCGTGATGAATACTTTGGTATTAGAAATCCACATGGAGAAGTGGAGATTAAAAAACGAAAGACCTTCCTTCAAGCGTTTTTAATCGCTTTAGCTCCTCTCTATATTAGTACGTGGTTGATTTTTTATTTGTGGTTTGTGGTACCAGTAGATCCTCGTATCCATGTGGTACTTAAAGTAATAGCTGTATTTATAGGATTTTCATTGTTAATAACAGCAGCTCCCTCTGCAGGAGACCTTAAAGTTTTAACAGGTTCCTTTAGATATAATTTAAGACATACACTATATCAAGTATTCTTAATCTCACTTTCGATCGGTATTTTATGGATAATCTTAGTAATTTTTCAATTAGTCTTTGTAATAGAGTTCTTTTACTATATATCTATTGCAGGGATCTATCATCTATTAAGATTTAGTATTCTTGGTATTAACCTAGGCATAAATAAAGTCTTTGCAAGAGATTATACAAAACCACATAAAGTAAAAATGAAGCCTATTACAAGGAGACAGTATAAACCAAAAAAACCACATACTAAATGGTGATTAAAAAAACATGAAAGGATTCTGTTATATCGCATTGATTATTGGATTTTTTATTTTTTATCAACAAAATCCACTTTATGCAATTATTATTATTGTTTTATTTCTAGGAGTCTATTTATTTTTTAAATCTCGGAAATCAACTGGGGGTGGACCATTTTCGTTTTTCAGTGGAAATCAATCACAGCATAATACCCAAATTGATAATTTAATCACTTTGATGATGCTTCAACAATTAATGAACTCCAACGGAAACAGAGAACATGCCCGAAATGAAAAAGAACGAGAAAATAAAGTGAATATCGATAAAATCAAAAATGAAATACTTGAGTTGTTAGATGAAGAGTAGTATGATTTCTGAATCCAAACTGATTGATGCGTTCAAACATCTTTTTTTGAATAAATTGCCTATATCAATTTCAGGAGAATCTGGAACGGGTAAGACCACTCTTGCTCTTTTTTTAATTGGAAACTTATTGACTAGTGAGGTGGAATGTAATGGCTCATGTGTTTGGATTCAAGCAAGTGAACTTTTCCCTATTAAACGGTTAGACCAAATATTTAAAGACTATCCTGAAAAATTACGCTATTTAAAAGAGAATATTTTAATTACTCCTCAAAGTCATATTATTCATACTTATAAAGCGCAAGGCGATATCGTAAGAAATATTATATCTCCTACAACAATTTTGCCCTCTGATTTGCGATTTATCGTCATAGATAACATTTCACACCATCTCCGCTATAGAATTACTCATTTTACTAATATTTCAGATGTTACTGCATTTCTAGATTCATTTTATGAAAACCAACTTCTACCACTCATGCTTTTTTGTAGGAGGTCCAATATTGGTTTAATATTAATCCATGAAGTTACTTTTGATCCGAAATCTTCGAAGCTAAGATCATTCTTTTATAAGTTATATGATAGGATAAAAACAATTGACATTATACTAAGTAATAAGTATAATATGCATGAAAAAGAAATTACTATCACAACAACTGAATTTACTAAAAATTTTTCATATACCTTAGAACAAAGTGGAATTTCAATAAATTAACTGATACCTGATTTCATTATTTTTTGTTTAAATATTTCTGATTTTTTAGTATTTCATGGAAATAAATACAATTAGTCCAAATAATATTGAAATTCCTCATAAAAGGCGTGCTAAATTAGAGTGTGGAATTTGTCACGGTGAAATCATTAGTTCAGCAAGCATTTATCAAGAAGGATTCAATTTCGGTGTGGTATGCAAACAATGCTACGTGAATAATTCACCTGAAGATATCGAGCTTATGGCCAACATGTTCTTGGCATATGGTGGTTATTTTGGTAAATTAAAGAACCCAGATTTTTCACTATATAAGCTACTGGATCAAATCGTTTCTAAAGTAGAAAACAAAGAAAATGTCGAGGAACTACATATTAAATATATGCATCACGCCTTGTTAAACGGTGTTACCCCCAAACAGTTTATTCAAGGTCTAAGGATCTTACTCGAATGATTATAAATTATTTCCTCCTAATTCATAACAGCATCTCAGTAAGGAAAAAGGAGTATTTTAGCCGCCAGCTCTTTTTTCCTTATTTACTCTTTATTATGAAATATTATAAAGTGTAGGATCCTCGATGGTTATCCTTAAATAGTTATAATGAATGTAATTCATTAAAATTTGAATTTTAATAGAAAATCAAAATAAGGAATTAAAATGAAAGAGAAGAACATCAAAGGAGAAGGAGCTTTAAAAGCTTTAATTGTGATTTTCATAATTATAGGTATTGGCTCATATATAGCATCTGGGATCAGTGGTTGAGGGAGTGAACCAATTGTTAATCCCTTACTCCCGAGCATATTTTTCTTTATAGCAGGATTTTTGATAATAGTATTAATACTTATAACTCGGGAAGATCGCAAAAAAGTTGAAATCCCCAAATGGATGTAATATTTATCTTTTCCCCGAATAAAATGATTCCACTAGAAAAATGGTAGCCAGTGGATGATTATCCTAGCACAGGATTGGATGTGAAATATCTTATGAATTATTAAAAAGTATAAAATTGAATATCGTCATTATTAAAAACTACAAAAAAAAAAGGGAATTAAAATGAGAGAGGTGGGATTGGAAGCCATAATTCTAGCATTTTTTAGCGTCGTCTTTATCATCATCGCTTTTGGCTTATATATTGTATCTTGCTGCTTGAGGTATGCGTTTAATAGATGGTGAAGACTCAGCTTTTATAAGCTTGCTTTTAGCGGGAGTTTTTCCGATAGTGTCGATAATCTTAATCTATCAAGAACGCTAAAGAAGATAAAATCAAAGAGTGTGGATTCAAATGAAAGGTATCAATAAAAAAGTGGGCATCTTATTTTTCATAGTTGTGATAACAGCTGCAGGTTTAATATTTCTTTTAAGTACTAGTATATCAGCTTGAGGAACCCAGTTAATTGGTTTTGGTATACCAGCAGGATTATGTTTTATTGTTGTTGCGATTTTAATCATTATTTACATACTCACAGAAAATGATTAATCTACCAATAGAGATTTAAAAAAAATAGTAGTTTAAACCCGAGAAAAATGATTTCACTATAGAAATGATAGCTAGTGGATGATTATCCCCGCAAGGGATTCGGGACATTATAGAATTTATAATTTAAAAATAAAGGAGATGATAACTAATAGGAAAAAATAACATTGCAAAAGGAATAGTGCTTATACTTTCATTTAGTTTCGTATTAGTGGGTATTAATTCCGTACTTTCACAGGTGGATGAGGAGTCGGACCGATTTTCGTTCCTGCTTTTCCATTAATATACTATTATGGCTTTTATATCTACTTAGGTTTAGCAGGGTTATTTTTATAATATTAATAATACTTTTCATAGACGGAAGGCAAAGAACAGATGGCAACTAAAAAAACTAAAAAAATCATGCTATGTCTCACATTAGCATTTGTAGCTGCAAGCGTAGTTTTACACATTCTATCTTGGCAATTATATCCGATGTTGTCATGAAATATTATATATATCGAGATTCCAGCATTGATTAGTGATTTCGTCGCATTAGCATTATCTCTATTATGCGTTTGGTTCTTGATCATACAAAAGAAACTATAAACCCAAAAAAGATGATTCCATTAGAAAAATGGTAGCTATTGGATGATTATCCTTGCAAAGGACTTGGGTTTAAATTTAGTGATGCCAAAATGTATAAAAATTACCTTATAATTTTATATAATGCAACCTACAAATTTTAGCGATTTATTAGGAAGGAATTCATATTGAGTGAAGTATCTCTAGCTACGAATAGAATTGAAGAAGAACTTAAAAAGACGAATCCCTCGAAAAAAAAAATTCTAAATTATTTATATGATTTACAATTGTATGATTTTGAATTTCTCAATCTTATTGGTGAGACATATAAGCTTAACCCTTTATTTTTTATGAGAATACTGTATTCAAATATATGGAAAAAAATGGGGAAACTACTAGGAAAAGGAGGGAGAAATCGAGCAGGACGATACATAGTTGAAAATTATTGCTTACGCGGTGGAGAACAAATTCTATATGAATATGAGGGAGCAATTAAGAAAAAAAGACCATTACAGAAGCCGACACTTAAAATATCAGTAAGTATGGGAGTAGTTTTTATTACTAATCACAGAATTATAGCACAAGGTAAACTAGCTGTTGAAGAACTCTTGCAAGCTAGATCAGCTCCGACTACTATAGGAGGAGGTACTTCTGGATCAGAAAGACATAAAGAACGTAAAACCGCAAAAGAATATCTATCTGAAACATCAGATCTGTGTTTTGGATACGCGTTTCCAATTAAACCTCTTTCTAATTTAAAAAGGAGTGGAAAAAAACTCAGCTATAATCTAGTTGGTGGGAGGATAACTCTCACTGCTAAAAAGGAACAAATCGATAAAATTTTTCATATATTAGAGCAGTTCCAATAACCCTTCTCTTCTTCTTTAAGCGTGTACCTTTTTTCTAATCTTTTCTGATTGTATCCAGAATAAATGAGACAGAGCGCAAGGTAAATTTACTATTAGTGACCTTATATAAACTACAACATCAGCTTCAGGAGGAAGTATTGGAGAGGAGAGACGAAAGGGATACAAAAAAGATAAAGATTCTCTATCTGAATCCTCAGAACGATGTTTTGGATATACGTTTCCCATTAAAAATCTTTCTGATTTAAAAAGAAATGGGCGAAAACTAAGTTATAGCATAGATGAAAGGAAGACGACCCTAAATATAAAAAAAGAATAGGTAGATAAACTTTTTGATATATTAAAACACTTCCAAAGTGTTTTACGTATATTTAAATAAAAATTACTCTAATTAAAATCTAATCTTATTATTTTTTTTTTTGATAAAATGAGTAGTGCAGTATGGTATCAACGGCAAAAACCTGTTTCTAAGGAAGAACTAAAGCACTTGAAACATAAAAAAAAACTCGAGAAAGACCAAAAAAAGAAAAAAAAGGAAGGTAAAGAAATAGAGAAAAGGAACATCTCATGGTTTTTTGGTGCCTTTAGTGCTTTTTGTATAATGGGAGGATCATTATTACCTGCCGTTGATATTATTTTCGAAGATGTATTTTATTCATTAATAATGGTAACGATATTCGGAGTGAGTTCTACATATGTTGGTGGGGGAATCCGCGTATTTACTCATTTTGCTTTAATTATACCTGGATTTGTTTTATTGATATCGGGTGCGTTAATATTAAAGTATTCCTTTAATCTTCGACAAGAAAAATATGGAAAATGGGATTTACGGATATTAATTCTTTCAATAATTGATATTTCGATGTTGATTCTAGGCATAATCATAATCATGACGCAGAAAAGCTTTTTTACAACTCGTGTTGGATATACGGCATCTTTAAATGATGTGAGTATGATACTATCACTGGGATTTTATATAATATTGATCGGAACCATTCTAGGATTTGTTGCGGCAAGTTGGGATATTATTTTTCGAAAGAAAATAAATGAACGGTAAGTTTAGTAGTAATCTTTATCAGCAATCAAAGAATTATAGCACAAGGTAACTTTACTATTAGTGAACTTGTACAAGCCACAGCATCAGTTTCAGGAGGAAATATTGGAGAGGAAAGACACATTGGATACAAAAATATAAAGACTCTCTATCTGAAACCTCATAACTTTGTTTTGGATATATGTTTCCCATTAAAAATCTCTCCGATTTAAAAAGAATTGTAGAAAATTAAGTTATAATTCAGTTGATGGGATGACGACTCTCATTGTTAAAAAAGAACAAATATTTAAACTATTTGATATATTAAGACAGTTCCAAACTGTCTAGTGTGTATTTAAATAAAAATGAGTCTAACTAAAATCTAAACTTATTTTACTTTTTTTTGATAAAATGAGCTCAGTAGGTAAAGCAATCTGGTATAGAAGGCAGAGATCGGTTTCTGAAAAAGAACTAGAACATAGGAAACATAGAAAAAAACTCGAAAAAGATCATGAGAAGAAGAACAAGAAAGAGCATAGAGAAAAAAGGAATATCTCTTGGTTCTTTGGCGCTTTTTGTGGGTTTTGTATAATGGGTGGAACATTATTGTCTGCCGTTGATATCATATTCGAAGATACTGCTTATTCATTGATAATGGTTACAATTTATGGAGTGAGTTCAACATATATCGGAGGGGGAATCGCTGTATTCACTCATTTTGGTTTAGTAATACCTGGATTTATTTTATTGATATCCGGTGCGTTATTATTAAAGTATTCATATAATCTTAGAGCTGAAAAAGTAGGTAATTGGGATTTACAGATATTAATTCTTTCAATAATCGATACTTCTATGCTAATTCTAGGTATGAGTATAATCATGACGCAAAAAAGCTTTTTTACTACTCGTGTTGGATATACGGCGTCGTTAAATGATATGTCTATGGTATTATCACTAGGTTTTTATATAATGCTATTTGGAATTATATTAGGATTTGTTGCTGTAGGTTGGAATAAATTATTCAAATATAGAAGAGAGAAAGATAAAAATGTAGATAGACTCGAGGAATAATATTATAATCGTTTCCATATTAGGACATATTCGATTTCTTCTGTAGGGATTAATGGCCTTAATTCTAACTGATCCCCTGTAAATTTGAAAATACGTTCTTGAATTGTTCCCTCCCAATTGGGAAATAAACTTGACTCAATATAATGTTTAACTCTTCTTTCATTTTCAGCAATCTCATATGTGTCATAATAAGAAATTATGATGTTCCCAAATAAAAAGCTCTAGGTTTCATTTTTTTCTTTAAATAATCTAATCAAGATAAAACATTTAACTAAATTACCTAAAAAGAGATGATTGAAAAAAAGAATGTCAGATTTAGACCAAGTTAAAGGAATCAATGCGCGGCAAATTAAATTGCTACAGGAGAATGGAATAAGCACTGCTGAAGCTCTCGCTATGACACCTCTTTCTACTGTAGCCAGTATTGACGGACTTGGAGAAAAAACCGCAAAAAAGATCATATGGAATGCTAGGAACGCATTAGGCATGACAGATTTTACTCCTGCTGCCAAGATCGATGATAATGTAGAATATTTTACCACTGGTTCTGCTGAGCTTAATCGGATTTTAGGAGGAGGTTTTCAGACCGGAAAACTAACCGAAGTGTATGGGCCATTTAAATCTGGAAAAACAGCATTGGCACATACAATATCTGTTACTATTCAGTTGCCTCAAAAAAAGGGTGGAATTGATGGTGCGGTTGCTTACATAGATACGGAAAACACATTTTCAAAAGAAAAAATTAAGCGAATTGCTAAGCGATTTGAACTAAATCCAAAGGATATCCTTTCAAGGATTTTTCATGCCAGGATTTACTCTTCAGATCATCAAGCTCAAATGATTCAGAAAGCTGAGACTCTGTGTAAAACTCGAGGAGTGCGTCTAATCATAATAGACAGCTTAATGGCGCTACTTCGAGCAGAATATATAGGTATTGGAAAGTTAGCTCCAAGACAAGCTGTCCTTAATAATATGATTCATGGATTATCACGAGTAGCTGAAACGTATAATTGTGCTGTTTTACTAACAAATCAAGTAGCAGTTAAAATGATGGGGATGTTTTCAGCGGATGATGCCATTGGTGGCAATATCGTTGCTCATGGATGTCACTTTCGAGTCATGTTTAAGACTAAGGGATTTTCATCAAACAACTCATTAAAGCGTAGAGCTGTAATCGTAGATGCTCCTGATTTACCACCAGAAGAGTGTGAATTTTTTATAACAGGAGCGGGTGTTGCTGATACAGATAAAGTAGAACTTCCCGAATCACCTGGATTAGATTTTGAAGTGGAGACTCTATACGAAGATGATGATAATAGTCAAGAATCAGATGAAATTTCAGATCAACAGTCAAGTGAACCCTTTCCTTTAATTCAAGTAAAAGGAATTGGAAAGGGAACTGTAGAGAATTTGAGCGCTCAAGGAATAAAGACTGTATCAGATTTACTTTCAGCAAATCCAGAAGAACTTTCAGCAAGTATCTCAGGCGCTTCGGTAAAAACCGTTAATGAATGGCAAAATAATGCAAAAGCGTTAATGAATTCTTAAATCTTACTTTTTTTTCTCTTATTTTTTATTATGTTTTTCTATAGATCTAAATTTTAATATCTAACGCTTTCAAGACTCTTGAGATGTATTTTTGAGTTTATCGATCCATTTACTAATTGTTATCATGTTAACGTTTTGTTCATCAGTAATGTCCTGAATACTTTTCCCTAAATCATAATACTGATGCTTCAACCAGTCTAAATCTTTATAATCTTCCTTTTCCTTATTTTCTTCCTTTTCTTTTTATCTTTCCTCAGCAAGTATTTTTATAATTCTTGGAATTCCTATTGCTAAACTCAAAGATAAGACTACTATTCCAATAATTAAAGAAATTGTACCAATTAATAATATAATTTCCATTAGTTCGTTTGAAATGAATATCCGTAAATAAATAAAAAATAAAATCGCGACGCCCATTGGATTAGATATAATAAATATGCCTGTAATTATTAAAATCACTCCTATAGGGCAAATAGCTATCAAACTAATACTCAATTGTGTGCTTCTTTTCATTATCACATTCCAATATGAAGTAATTTAAATTGTAATTTGAGAATGATATATATAAATATTTACAAGCGTATATAGGTGTTTGAGTGTTTTTCAATTATCATTTTTAATTCTGTAAAGATAGCTCCAAGATTTTCCATATTTAGAATGAAAAGTGGAAGAAATTTATTTATTTATTTATATTATAATCAATTATTCCATAGGTCTTCAAAATTCTTATATATAAAGAAGTTCAATTTAAAATAGAGGTAAATTGTGAGTTTAAATGAAGGTTTCTAACTTGATTGCTTCAATTAGCATAATTCCATTTGCCATCTCATTTCTCATTAAAATTCCTATTAGAGATTATCTTAGAATTATAATCGGTGTTTTTTGGATTTTTTTACACCTATGTAGCTGCTTCACATATTACTCCAAGAATCAAATGGTATCTCGTAGGTTATATGGTTATTTCATCTCTCATATGGGAATTTTTTCTTTTTTTATATCCATTAGATTCAATATCTATATATATACCTCCTGAACGTGGAACAGATTTAGTTGATGAAGATATGATCTTAGGTGGTATTGTATCTCTCAATGCTAATGTATACTTACTCCTAGGCATATACTTTATGGGTTTAGGATATCTAATTAAGAGTAGAAAGTCAAAAGATGCGTTAAGAAAGAAATACTTATATTTATCAATAGGAAACTTTTTATCATCATTATTTGCTATGCTAGAAGGATTCGGTGTTGTGGGGGTTAACCTATTTTTCTCTAGAGCAGGGTTTATATTGCTTTTTTGGCTTTATTATTTTGGCTTGAGAGAAGAGCCAATAAAGATTGAAGGAATCAAAACTGAAAATGGAATAAAAGTTGAGGACTCTCTTTTTAGGATAAGAGAACGTCCTACTCAAATAACCGAGGAAGAGGTTACCTATTACAAGGAGCAAAAAATCTGTATTGTCTGTAAAGGAAAGCTGGGAGGATTTAATAATTATATCTGTACTGGGTGTGACGTAATGTACTGTGAAAAGTGTGCTCGAGCATTAACCAAAATTGATAATGTCTGTTGGGTATGTGATGAACCTATTGATAAGTCTAAACCTGTAAAAGCAATATTAGTTGAAGGTGTTGAAGAAGGAACAGCACTCTCAGATGATGAAAAATATGAAGAAACTTCTGAGATAGAAAAATAAAAATAAAAATTTGATTATTTTAAATTTCTTAAATTAAATTTAAACTTTTCAGGATGTAAAAGATAGTAGCTCATCGATTTTTTCCAGTTTTTCAGATTCCTTTGCATTTGTATTGGATCTGAGTCAGTTTCTATATTAGTAAAGAAATTTACTTCGTGTTTTGCTTTCTTTTCTATTTCTTCTAAAATTTTGTATTTAGGGAATTCTTTCAAAAAAGGGGTTATTTTTTTTTTAACTATAGCCATTTCATACTTTCTCCTTTAATTTGTTAATTATAAGATTGTTTAAACTATTGATTAATGTTATGTATAAAGAATTAAAGGTAGTTTAAAGATTATAAAAATTCATCAAAAGACCCTATTAAACATCTCTAGGTAAAGTCTGTTGAAATCATCATTGTCCAAAATTATTTCTTTTGATGTAATGACATCTCCAAAATCTGATTGGTCATCTATATCATAAGATTAAGCTGAAAATATCAATGACAAAAACAGTCCTATTGAACAACAAAGGGATATTACAGCGATCGAATTGAATTTGAACTTTTGTTCGATACTTTTCCTATGCTTTTCTAAAAGTTCTTCTCTGCGTTTTTCTTCTAAAACTTGTTTTTGAGATTTCTTCATAGTTACATAATATTTTGAACTTTTAGCAGCACGCGAGTATAAGAATAAATTAATATCAATTAATCTATACACGTAGAAACCTTGTAGGATAAAGACTATCCAGAGGATCGCAGTTGTTGTAAATGCCAAAAAATTTCCTAAAACACCACATAATGTAAGTCCATAGCAGAAGTAAATGTAAAATGGATTTCTTTTGACAAAGGTGAGAATTATCCCAAAAACTAAAACAGCAAGTAGAATTAATCCTAGGACGACCAGTATAATTATTCCATTTCTTATTAAAGCAAATATAAATATGATTACTATGGTATTTATTGCCGCCATACCCAAATCGAGATATTCAGATAAACTTCTTTTGGAGTTTTTTGCTCCACTTTTGGAGGTGGAATCTTGTTCACTCATATTTTTTTTTTCTTTTTTTTTATCAAATTTAATATAACTGTCTATTTTCATATAGTTCTGGCTTAAATTAATAGATTCTTTTTTAATTAAGCTGAAATTATTAATGTTAAAAATAGGCTTATAGAACACCCAATAGATATCAAAGCAATCGAATTGAATTTACATTCTTTCTTAGTTTTTTTTCTATGCTTGTCTACAAATTCCTGTCTCCGTTTTTCTTCTGAAACCTGTTTTTGATTTTTCCTTTGAAAAATATAATAATTTGATGGTTTCACAGAATATAAGTCAGAAGATCGCCCTTCTATTAAAACATCATAGGGAATAATTGTATATATGTAAAGACCTTGAAAGATAAAGATTATCCCAAAGTATGGATTTTCTATAAAATCAAGAAAATTTCCTAAAACACCACATAATGTAAGCCCGTAGCAAAAAATTATGTAAAAAGGATTTTTTTTCAAAAATGTCATAATGGCTCCCAGGAATAATGCTGTAAGCAAGATTAACCCAAAAATGTTCAATAATAATATTCCATTTCTTATTAGAGCAAAAAATATTATTATAATTATAGAATTTAATATCGCCATAGAAATATCGATTAATTCAGACATACTTCTCTTTGATTTTTCTTCATTATTTTGAGATATGGATTCTAGTTCGCTCATAATTAATCAATTAATTATATTTATAGGAATTTCTAAGATCTACACAATAATTTTTGTTAATAAATCTTCGTATGTTCTAATTTTCTTTCTACAATGCGTATTTAAAAAAATAGTAAAATAAAAAAAATTGAATCTACATTGAATTTTTTCGCTTTCGAACTACTATTATCAATATTGGAATGCCAACAACACACCCAAAAAACCCAATTGTTCCTACCATAAACTCAGGAGGGATAGAGACTACAATTCCACTTTGATTGCTGTTTGTTGGTTCAACTGGAGGAAGCTCTGGATTATTTGGATTGATCTCATCTGCTATACGATATCGTTCTACTACAGCGAAAGCAATATTTACACAAGGTACAACACACTGAATGGTAATGTTCATAGTATATAGCCCCTCGACAGCAGTACCAAACCGGTATATCGCAATCCCAAGACTTTCATCTCTAAAAATTATATATGGTATACTATTAGAGCTTAATATGTCATGATCCATAACCACAAAGCTACTCCTCATTTTTGATATAGGAGAAACTCTCTGAAAATAAAATTTATAATACCAGTCGCTTTTGAAGGTTGTATTAAAGAATAATGTCTCTCCACCCTTCTTGAATTTTTGTACATCATAAAAGTCTATTTTCTGTTGCTCAGCAGGGGGGATAATGTCATATAAGCATTTAAAACCTTGTTTTAGTATAATATGAACATTAAGATTTCTGGTAAGATTTGCTGTAAAAATAACTGTATAATTACCTGTAAGTGCCGTACCAAATGGAATCGTCCTATAATCATCTTGTGTCATATTTGTTTCATATGTTATCTCATATAAACCGATTTCAGGATCTAGCAGAGTTATATTCATATCACATCTATGAGGAGTAACTACAGCCATAATGAATTCATAATAATATGGTTTTTCAAAAAAGATATTATTATGAAATGTGTGTTTTGGATCTCCTATGGTAAAATTAAAAACCTTATCAATTATTATATTATCTGTCGAGCTAGTGTGTAGATTTCCTTCATCATTTCTCCTTTTAGGTACAGTATTAAAATTGTTTGATGCTATCGAAATTGTTGATGAGAATATTATGAGTACTCCGATCAAGACAATAGGAAAGCGTTTAATATCCATACACCTGCAATTCTGTAAATTCAGTAATTAATTCTTTCACGGTTTCACAATTGTCATATTTTACACAGTTAAAGCAAGGACCGTCAGTCCAAAAATATGCGCATTGATCCTTTCTATCTACAATAAGAAGGGGAAAATTATTTCTTGGACAAATTAAAGCTGAATTATTAATAGATCCCCGTTTCGGTAAAGCATAAGACATACCACATATCTCACACTTAGCAAATCGCTTGTAATTCTGAGTTTTGAAAATAGAAATCGAACAATCACAATTAGGGCAGATTCCAATTTCATCTAATTTTCTCATAATAGATTTTCAATTGTTTGCACCTTAAATAAATCTCAATTATTTAAAGAAAAAAAGAGAAGGAGAGTTAATTTTTCTTTATAAAGGTCCAAAATTATAGAATAGCATAATGTTATTCGATTATTTTGATATGTTGGGAGATGGAATAGAATTTTTGATAGCATTAGGATCTATAATAGGCCTTCTAGGATTGATTATAGGAATTCTTGGATGGCTTTTCTTAGGACAATTTCAACGCCATAAAATGATAGGCGTCATTGTCATCTCTCTTGTTCTCCTTATAGTCTGCGGAATAAATACAGGATTAAGATATTTTAGGATATATTAAGCCTTCCATGATATTGATCTAGAATTAAGATTTAATATCTAAGATTGAATACTCAAAAAAGGAATATTAATTTCTAATGATAGCCTGTTCCCGTTCCTGAACCTTGAGAACTCCCATTGAATAACCCAAGAAGATCAATTCCAGTAGACCAGAAACCTATCCAGAGTAGTGCAATTCCAATAATAACCCATCTAATATTCAATTTTACTCGAAGAAATATGCCCATTACACTAATAATTAATATACAGCTCCCTCCCATCAAAGAAACTTTACCAATCCAATCAAATATTCCCTTTAATACATACCCTACGTGATATCGTATAGTTAATAAATAGAATGGAGAAAAAATAGTTAAAAACAAAATAATTCCAAAAAATACACCAATAATCCCCCTTGACGCTCTTTCCCTTTCAATATATCGTTTTTTTTCCATCATTTTTTCTTATCACAATTAGAATTTTGTATCTCTATGTTTCTACATATATATAAAGAAAAAAGCCAATGACGAAAGAAGGCATTTTTATTTAAATAGGTACACGATCTTTATGAAATCAAATCATAGTGTTAGGTGATAAATACAATTCCCATTAAATTCCCCATCATATTTCTCTTTTACCACATCGATGATAGGTTTATATTCCCAATCTACATAATATTATTTACCACATACATATTTGTATTTTTTAATCCAGACATGTCTTCAGGTTATTACTGTCCAAGATGTCACTCATCTAAGATTTTAGCGTATAATGATCACATTGAATGTTTAGATTGTCATCTGAACTTTTCAATTGAAGATCTTGAAAGTGACATTGAAGATGATAATATTCTAGCAGAAGAAGAGAAAAGTGGCGTTCTAGATGCATTTAAAGACGAGTTTAAAGATGAAGAAACAATGAGGAAATTTGTTAATTCCCTCAGCGAAGATCTATTAGAGGACGATGAGTAATCACTTTTTTTTGTTTAAATATAAATAATTTATTCTTCATCTATGAGGATAAAGATTTTTAAAGCAATATCCTGGTTGTATCATCTCATTAAGGGATGGTAGTTAAAATCTAACTTTACTTTCTTTTTTTCCTTTTTATAATTTTATTTAAATGTAATCTAATCATGGGAGTTAAATTACAAAATATAGTTGTTCGGAAACAAATTGATTTTCGCGACTTACAAGGCAAGATCATATCGATTGATGCTCCAAATATAATAATGGGTTTGTTCAATTTTACACGCAAAAATCCAGATAGCACCTATGCGGGATTAATACTAGACAGAACACAAAGACCAATCTCCCATTTGTATGGACTAATGTATAGAGTTAATTTTCTATATTCGAAGAAGATATTTCCAATTTTCTGTTTTGATGGGAAAGTTTCTGAGCTTAAAAGAGTGATCACAAAGGATCAACTCAAAGATTTTCTTTTTATACAACAATGGTATAAAGAAGCACAGCAAAATCATAATTATGAATTAGCACGTCAGATTGCTTTAGGTAAAGAATACATGTGGCAAAATATCATTAGGGAGTCTAAGCAACTTCTCGGAGCATTAGGGATTCCGTGTATAGAGGCACCTTCTTCAGCAGAATCCCAATGTGCTTTTTTAGTGAAACAAGGGATCGCAAATTTCTCAAATTCACAAGACTTCGATTCCCTCTTATTTGGATGCCCTCATGTTATTCAAAACCTTTCAAAATCATTACGAAGGAAAGTTCAAGGGAGATGGCAATATCAAAAAATTCAACCAATAAGAATTGATCTTAAGAGGAATTTGAATAATCTTCAAATCTCCATCTTTCAATTAGTAGATATTGGTATTCTGATAGGGACTGATTTTTTTCCAGGGATCAAAGGGATTGGTGCCAAAAAAGCATTACAACTCATTAGAAAATACAAGACTCTTGAACAGCTTAAATTGAAAGAGTATCGAACATATAATTTTAAAGATTTAACTTCAGAGATAATAAAAAAAATAAGAAGTCTTTTTTTACTACCTGATATCAATAAAGATACAGGTAATATAATGTGGAATTCTCCTCATAACTCGAGAGTTATGTCTTTACTATGTGAAGAACATCGCCTCAATAAAGACCGTGTGAAGTCGAATTTAACAAAGTTTGAAAATAATTATTATAGCTGTAGAAAACATTTCATGTTTGAAAGGGAGCAATCGAAATCAAAACAGGTTAGTCTTGATAATATAGTATAGTAAAGGTATATTCTCATTTTTTGTTTAAATACTCTTATTATATCCATAATATAAGATTAAATTGAACCACTGAACCACCATGACTCAGACACTTAAAAAGCAAAACACAGAGAACTATAGTGGATCTGATTACTATAATAAATTCTATAAATCTCAAAATGGATTTAAATCAATAATTTTGGATTTTCTATTTCGTAATATCTCTTTTACGCGAAATGAGAGAGTTTATGTTTTGACTCAAGCAGAATATGATCTAATAAAGAGCAAGTTAAATTTTCCCGCAGTTCTTATTCATAAATATTGTAGCAAGTTTTTAGTAAACCTAATTCAAATTAAACGATTTTTGAGTAAATATCCACATGCACTGAAATCAAAGAATCAAGAGAGGAAAGTGCTGATTAATTTACGTAAGATTTATCGATTAGCTCCAGTATTCGATTACAAAAGAGCTAAAGAGAATGCTCGAAGATTAAAGAAGAAGCTTGATTGTTTATGCTTTTGGCCTCAAATTATGACTCAAGTTGCAGTTGTGATTTATATTACTGATTTATTAGATAAGAACAAACCGCAAAAAATTATCCAATCTAATCTACGAGCATTATGTTGTTGTTCCGCCTATGCCTTTCATAGAACACGTAATAAAATCGGATTAACCACACAATTTATTAAAAATTTATAGCTCGTGCTAGATTTCTACTTTTTTTCTTTATAAATATTCAATGGTATTATTTTTCAAAAATATTAAAAAAATAAATGCTAAAAAGAAGTGATTTATAATTTCATTTGGAAATGAGAATTCTTTTGGAAGAAGGAATTTTGATGTCTGTATTCATCATTCAAATGGATTTGGTGTTGTTTTCACTAATGACAGAAACAATTATGGTTGGAATTGTTCTTTAGGAAATGGGAACCATCATTCAAAAGTTTTTCATCAAAGAAACGCCACATCGTTTGGACTGAGTTACCGAATGAATAATTCTCCATTTGTATTTGAATAACAATATGGTTTGAAGGAAAAATGGCTGAACGAGTTGAAGAGATTTTCCAAGCTCTAGTAGATGCTGGGATTGGTGAAGATGAGCTAATGGCACAAGTTAAGGAAAAAGAAACGGAGTATCAAGGATTCATGACTAAGCAAGCAATTTTATATTTAATAGCAAAAGAAAATGGGGTAAATGTTGATTCTTCGGAAAATTCTGAGATTTTGGAGCATATTACAGAAGAAGTCATAGATTATAATGATTTTGCGATTCCAATCTCTGAGATAACGGAGAATATGAGAAATATCGTCATTGCAGGAAGGTTAACTGAGATTCATGAGCGAAGAGAATTCATAAAAAAAGATGGTACTCCTGGAGTAGTCGGCTCGATTCAATTATGCGACTTGTCAGAATGCATAAAGGTTGTGCTATGGAATGATCAGACAGAAATTATGGACAATAGATTCTTTCAACCGCAAGAAATTATTCAAGTTATTGGCGGATATTCTAAGAAGGGATTAAATGATAAATTAGAAGTGCATTTAGGTCGGCAGGGAAAGTTAGTATTAGCTCCAAAGGGAGTCATCCTCCCTGAAGTGAAGCAACAAACGATCTCAACATCTACTGAAAAACAATTTGATATCATCCCTTCTAAACATTCTATCGAAGAACTTTATAATAAAGAGGGTTTTATTCGGTTTGTGAAGGGTATTATTCAAATTCATGATTTTAAAGAATTCACGCAAAAAAGTGGAGAGAAATCATTTCTACTAAAGCTTATTCTAAGTGATGACTCCAGTTCAATTACAGTAAATATTTGGGGTTTGAAAGCGGTACAATATGTAAAAATACTTGAGAATGGCGCTAGTGTAAAATTAATTAATGTTGTAGTGAAGGAAAATTCCTATTCAAATGAAAAAGAGATTAGTTCTACCAAGAATACTCAACTAGAAATAATTTAAGAGGAAACTTTACATTTTTTGTCTAATTTTACGATTTTTTTCTTTATATACTCCTCACAGTAAATTCTATCAACAAAATTATTATTTAAAGGAAAAAATGAGATGATAACACACATACCTAAGGTATTATATGAAAATAAGATTACTGAAGTGTTAGATGATATTAGATATAACTACGGTAAATTAACCCGTAAGGGGTATATCTATGGATTGATTGCAATAGATCAAGATGCTAAAATTATTGCTATAGATTCTCGGTTTGATAGAAAGTTAAATTATTGGGATTTAAGTTCAATTGGGGCTGCATTATATGGTGTTGCAAGGCAAGGTCAGGACTTTTTTGAGACGGAAGATTTAGAGCGTGCTACAATTATTTATAGCGATATGAGGCTCTTTGTCAAATCTATAGGAGATATAGAACTGCAAAAGAAAGGAAGACGGGATATCTTAATCGTTCTTCTGACTGATAACGATGTAAATTTAGGAGTAATGATTCTTCAGATGAGTAAGTTTTCTCAACGAATCAAAGAAGAAATTGAGAGAAATGAACATATGAAGAATGTCCTAAAAATGCCTGAAAAAGAAATAAAAGAACATATCAAAGAGTTAAAGAAGCAGATATTCAAAGACAAAATCGGAACCATATCTTAAATTACCTATATATAGGTGATATAATGGAATTAGAACAGAAAGATGTAAGTAATTTAGATAAGATTAAAGTGGAAGTAAGTGAAGATTTTGATTTTAATGATTCAGAGAATATGATTCAATTCAAGATAGTCTATTGGGGGCCGGGAGAAAGTGGAAAAACAACTAATTTTTTCAGGTTACGTGAAAAGTTCAACTTGCTTAAATTAAGTCGTGGTTATTCAATAGAAACTACTGAGGGGCGCACGCTTTGGGAAGATTCTTTATATTTATTGTTCAAATTTACATTGCATGATGTCAAATTCAATATTATTACGCATGTGGTCACATGCACAGGACAAGAGAGATTCCTTTCCACTCGTGAATATGTATTGGATGGAGCAGATGGGATTATGTTTATTGGGGATTCAGATCCCGATAAAATAGAGCAAAATAAAAGAAGTTTCAGAGAATTAGTAAGTTTCGCTAAACCAAAGGAGATCCCATATTTAGTCCAGTTGAATAAACGAGATTTAAAGAATGCTATTCCTATAAAAGACTTTAAGATAAATTTAGGTTTACCACTCGTAGAAAAGTATCCCGATGGAACATATATAGTGTATCCAACAGAAGCACTTCAAGGAAAAAATATAATAGAATGTTTTAAAGATTTAATATTACAAGTGATTTTTAATTATTTCAAAGATTAACTAGATAATTTTAGTCAATATATAATTATAAGTAAAGGTGAAACAATGGATACAGGTTCTGATTTTATCCGTCCAGAGTTTTTGAACATTCTATTTTTCGAGCAGAAAAATTTAGTCATATTCCCATATGTAGATCTCAAACACCTTCACGCGTTGGAAATATTCACAGCTGGATTTAATATTGTTGATCTAGAATCAACCGCGCTCCATAACTTAAGGGAGATTTTAGAGTTTGAAAAAAGTAACACCTATTCTCAGAATCCTACATTATTTTTTATTACAAATGTAAGTAAAGATAAAATTAAAGACATAATGAATTTGGAAGGTATTCGTTGTATTATTAATTCTAATGAAAATTCTAACTTCCGAGAGCTCGTAAATGGGAGTCCTTTCATATTTTTCAACAAGAAAAACAACCAATTTTTAAATTATGAGCGTACTGAGAATGAGTTAGAATTTGAAAACGATATAATTAGCGATTCCAAGAATGAGGTTATTTTACAGGACAAGATCCAAAAATTAAAACTAGTTGCTACCACTCTTTTTACAGAACTCAATCAAAATGAGAATTTAGAAAATCTTCATGAGATTTTAGGTGATTATGAGAAGAGGTATTGGAATCAAATATTAGAGTTTACTGGTAAATATTTTGATATAAATATCCCTAAAATCGACATACATTCTATTGATTCAAAGAAGCCAATTAAGATTCCAATGAAAGATTTCTCCAAAGAGTATGAATTATGTGTTTCTTTTAATAGACAAATTGGCAAAGAATTCGTCCAGCTCTTGCATAAATATCGTAGTGAACGAGTTAATCCTGCCCATCTTGAGCTAGAAGAATTATATGACCCTCACAAGCTTTACAACTATTTAAGAAATCATCATTGGGAAAATGGAATTCCAAGAGGTTTCATTTCTGCATGGTTCCAAATGGAAATTTCAGGATATAAATTAATGGAAGAAGATAAGTCAGACTTTAATTCAATTCTAAGAAGAATTGGAATCCAAAATAAATCATCCTTTGAGCAAGAACCAGTTAAAGAAGAGAGATCCCTTGATATTATCCCATCACTAATTGACAACTGGGATGAGTTTAAACAATATATTTTAAATAATTTAGACCAAATAGAATATCTTATTGATAATTATTTTGATACAAAACCTGAAAAATTAATCAACGATGAACTTTCAGAATTAACTGCATTTCTTATCAGAGAAATTTCAGAATTATATGAAATTATAAGAAGAAAATAGGTTGTTAGAAACAAAAAATCTAAGATTCAGATAAAATTTTTCTCAGCTATTTTTTCCTTCGTTCTTGAAATGGTTTTTTGAGGGAATTATTTGCATTGTTTTTTCGAATATAAAAGCTTGAGCCAATAAGGACCATACTTGGGCCACTAATAAGGATGGTTATAAGAATTGCAGATGAAATTATTTCCATTTCAATTCCTTTTTCAGTTTCTATCTCTTTAGTTAGATATACTGTAAATGCGATCATAACCTCAGTTTCTTTTCCATCTCGCCCTCGTGCCCAAATAGTAATGTTATGAGTTCCTATTTCATATCCATCAATGGAAAAAGTAAAATTTTGACCATCAATAAAATCTCCTGAATCAATTGTAAGTTCATTAATTGAGAATATAAAATAATCAGGATACTCAGAAAAAAGAGCGAAACATATATTGTTACCAGTAGAATTGAATTCATAATCATTAAGGCAAGTGATGTTAATTGTTATTATTGATGAGGTGATTATTCTAAAATCTGAAGTGATTGTTCCTATTCTACCATCTAACCCTATTGCCCAAATAAAGACTGAATGATTCCTAATAATAGATGTATAATTATCCAAAGAGAAAGATATTGGATTTTCATTTTTATAAATATCTGTTTGCAGGAGAATACCATCAATCCATAATTCGTAATAGTCTGGATGATTACAATGTATAGTAAATATCATGGTATTATTATTTGAAAGAAATTCAAGATCATTTAGCATATTAATACTAATTATGGTTGATGAGGTTGAATACACATTAAATCCAGCATATAATTCTCCTACTTTCCCATCTAACCCAATAGCCCAGATATATACTGAATAATTCCCTATTATCGCTGTATAATTATCAAGTGAATATTGAATTATTTCTTCACTTGTATAGTTTCCCGAAATTACCATTATACTATTTATCCATAAAGTATAATAATCTGGATAGCTTGAACCTATAGAAAAGTTTATAAAATTTCCGGTTGACATAAACTCACATCCCTCAAGTCCATGAATAGTAATTAATGTTGTTGAATTTGAAAATACAGTGAATACAGTCTCATACTGTCCAACTTTTCCATCAAAACTTTTTGCGACAATTAGAACATTATGATTTCCTATAAAATATCCATCGGATACACATATGACAGTCTTATCTATAATATATATTCCATTATCTACCAATACTCCATCAATTGATACATTATACACTCCGTTAAAGTAAGAAGATACACTAAAATTAATATAATGTCCTGTAGTCATAAATTCATAGTTAGGAACTTCATTTATCATAATAATTGCGCTTGAATTGGAATAAACATTGAATCCGCTTGAAGCGGTACCAATCTTACCATCCTCTCCAATAGCCCAAATTAGGAGAGAATGATATCCAGTATCATACCCATCAATTGAGATGTCATAAAAGACTCCACTATTATAATCACACCTATTTACTTCAATCCCGTCGATTGAAAGGATGTAATAATCAGGATACATCGAACTAATATTAAATGTAACAAAGTGTCCTATAGTCTGAAATTCATAATCTGTAAGCTCCTCAATATGTACTATGGTGACTGAAAGTGAATAGACGGTAAAGATTGCTTCCGATATAGATTCTTTCCCATCGGTTGAATTTGCCCAAATTGAGACATTATGATCCCCTACAGGATATCCATCAATAGAATAATTGAAGAAATCACCTCCATACTGATAGTTACTATATTCAAGTAGAGCTCCATCGACAGAAAAAGTAAAAGAGTCTGGAAATGATGCGTTTATAAAGAATGTTATATAATTACCAGTTAATCGAAATTCATAATTGTGAAGATGTCGAATTTCTATTTCTACAAATGACTCGCTAAACACGTCAAATTGGGTATTTGAACTCGTCTCTTTTTTATCAGAACTATTTGCCCAGATATCTACGACATGAACACCTGCAATATATCCATCAATCGAAATTAAGATTGGAAAATTGCTCGTGTAAGTTCCTTCATATACCAGAATACCATCTATCTCTATTGTATAGTTCTCAGGAAAGTCAGAGCTAATGCTAAAATTAAGTAAATTCCCAGTTGAATTATATACATAGTTATCAATGGAGTGAATTGTTATTATTGTCTCAGAAGTAGAATAGACTGAAAAGTTACTACTCGCGGTTCCTTCTTTATCATCTAAACCTCTACTCCATATAACAACATTATGGTCTCCTACTTCATAGCCATCTATGGGGATGGTAAAAATTTCTCCATCTGTATAATTTCCAACACTAACTTCAATGTTGTCAATAGAGAGATTATACCAATCGGGATATTGAGAGTGTAAAGAGAAAGTAATATTATGACCTGTTGTCATAAATTCATAATTCCCCAGTGATAAGATGTTCACGATAGTACTAGAATCAGAATAAACACTAAATATGGTAGATATTTCCTCATAACTTCCATCCAGAACTGATGCATTAATCTTTATATTATAATCTTTTATAGTACCAGTGTAGCTATCTAATGAGTATACAATGGTCTCTCCTCCTGAATTGAAGGTCTGGGAATCCACAAGAATCCCATCAATCCAGTACCAATACGTTCCAGTATATTTTGAAGTAATTGTAAAGGTAATGTTATTTCCTGTAGAGAGGAACTTGCATCCTTCAAGATAATCGATATGTATTGATGTAAAGGAATTTCCGAGATCATTTACAATCATATCCGCTATCCATAAAAGTATTTCCTGCTCGATTTTATTTTTATCCAATGTAGTAAAATACTCTTTTAACTCTCCAGAATAGATATTTCCTATAAGTTGATAAATAAGATCATAATTAAAAGGGATCTTTTCATCTAAAATTGATGATATCTTATAAGAATAATATATATTTCTTATATTCGAGTAATTAATAAAATCTAAAACAAAATTCTTTATTTTTTCCTCATCTAAATCATACAGATCTATGCTTTTGAGGATAGAAGCAGCATAAAACGTATTTTCTATCAGAATTTCAGGATTCATAGTATATCCAGGAGAAAAATATTGATATATTACATCTTCATAAAAATTATTGTGAATATAACTACTGAGCGCAAGTTTATCAAAAGCAAGAGAACTTAAATTTCCTAATCCTAAATAATTACTAAGTAATTCCATAACAGATATTCCGAAATAAGAATAATCGAGATAAATTACTTCGTTTTGATACTCAGGAGTCCCCAAAGAGAATGTAAGAAATGGAAGGAAGCCTCCATAGTTTTCATATCCCATCATTAGGAATTGAGAATCGAGAATAGAATCTAATAACTTAGTGAGATTATGAGTCCCACCCAATTCATCTAATTTTCCTAATATCTTTAATGAAGCTAATGCTTGAGATGTACTCCTATGTGATACTAAAAAGGCTCCTTCTTCTTGATAGTGTTGTTGATTTCCTGAATAGTAATACTCAAGTGGAAATGAACGATACTTACGCAAGTCCTCCTCGAAGAATAAACCTCCTAAAAATCCTTCACAATCTGATGTTGAATAGTACAATAAAGATTTCTCAATAGTGGAATAAAGATATTCATCATCTAATTCTAACGTTCTATTATAGAGATCAAAAGAATTAATTATAGTATATAATAGGTTAGTCGAAGTATAATCCTTTGAAAGGAGTGAAAATCCTTGATAGCTATTGAAAATAAATAAAGCACTCGAAATCAAATCCTTATTGTTTTCTGACAATTGAGATAATTCACCTGAATCTGATAAGGATCTTATTACTTGGTATGTATCTATCAATTCACAATAGATATCATCAGTAGAATAGTTCCAGAGACCCTTATTATTCCGATTATTTAATATAAAATTGATAACTTCAGTTCTATCAATTCCAGTAAAGCCTGTTAAATTAGCAGATGTTAAACCTAAGGAAGTTCCGACTATATTTCCATAGTCTTCAAATGCAAAATGAGACATTTGAAAACTAAACGTTGCCGGATCGTATAAACCATCAAGAAATTGATGGAAGTTGTTTAAATTAATAACATCTATCATCCCAAAGATATCTAATGACTTAATGCAATAGTAGGATGAGAGAAGATTTGGTTCAAATAAATCTATTGTATCGATTGTCTGATCCATATCATTTTCAAACCCTCCAAAGTACCAGAAGAAAGTATTGGTTGATTGTAAATGCTGTATATATTGGACGATCTCACTTTTTTCTGTGATGTAACTGTTCCAATTATTCATCAGGAGATCTAGTGTTACGATTGCGAAATATGTATTGTCCATCGTGGATATCTTGAAATAATCAGGCAATCCTGAATCATACGGCTGCCCAATAAACCCACTTGTTGTAGGTTGATAACAACTCCAAATGAAATCAATCGATTCTTGCTCATCAATCTGATTTAGACTGTTTAAAATTTCAAGTGAAAGAATCGCATAACAATTTACTTCTAAAAGTGAAGTATATGGATAATATGTCTTTGTAGCGTTCATATCTAAATACCTCTGCGAGTAATCGTCTGTAAACGTATTTGAGCTTTGATTATAGCAACTCATTATAAAATTAAGTATTTTAGATTGGTTTATAGTTGAAGTTCGCCCTATAACATCTAAGATATAAAGAGCATAATATGTAGCTTGTAAGGAGGGCTGATATATCTGAGAAAAATATCCCGAGGAATTATATTCGTTTAATTTAGAATCAAGTATTTCAGACACGAAATCAAAATGATTTGCTGAAGCAATTGGATGCGAATCTAATCCCTCATTTGATTTTGCGTCTAATTGAGATTTAGTAAATGATGTAAAAATTAAAAGACTTACAAATAGTCCTACGATCCACAAGAATCTTTGTTTTCTTAATTCCATCAATACCAAATTTATTGAAATTATTTAAAGAAAAACAAAAAAGTCAATAAAATCGGTAAAATAAAAACACAATTATAAGGGAGAGAAAGATAAGACTATAAAATAATAATTGTCTCTTAACACATTTAGGAATCAGGTGAAACTTTTTAGTTTGATGGATATGTTCATGGCACTTATAATGTACAAATGTTGTATAGTTAGGTTTGAATAATTTTCTCCTATTATACTTCTTATGATGAAGGACTGAATGGTTTTTGTCTACAATTTGATGACAGATTGGGCATTCTAGATATGATGCGTTTAAAATTTTATACTCAAGGAGAAGAAATTTTGCTTCTTTCCAGATATCTGTTGTTAATAAAGATCTATATCCTCGGGCATAGATTTCTCGAGTTATACTATATGGCTTCATGTATTTATTCGCTTTTCGATTTAATGTACGGAGAGAATGCCTAATATTTTTTTTCTTTGCTTTAACTTCATTCATTACCTTTAGTTGCTTCAGCATTTAATTTTAGCTTTATTATATAGGTGCAATTCTATTGTATCTAAAAAATTTACCCAATCCAATAGAATTTTGTACAATTTTTTCATTTTTCTAATAAAGGATGATAGAACATTATCATAATATTCTTTAGAAAGAGTTAGATCTTCAAATTTCCCAAAAAGTGGTATTTTCCGTATTTTTATTGATTTTAAGGCTACCAGAATTCGTTGAGAAAAGTCTTGAGATATCATATACCAATGTTCATATTTTCTATCCATATACCACCAATCAATTGATTCTTGAAAGTAGAAGATATCTTCTTGTAATCTTTCAAATGTATTGAGCTGTTTATATTGATTATTTGTAATGAATAAGATCTCAGGATACTCATGGAAACTCAGAATGTTAATAATTTCTTTAGTAACATCCTGAATCGTTTTCTCTGTTTTTATTGGAGAATAATAGGAGCACATCATAATAGCCATACATTTACATTATCTAAACTTAATTTTATGATATTCTTAATTAGAAATCTAATCATTATATTTAAAGAAAAAATTAGTTTAGAATAATAAAAGCAAAATGCAAACTATAAATAATCTGTAGTTCGAAATGTCAACATTTCTTGAACGTTATAATTCTCATCGATAGTCTTTCCAAATTTAACATTTTTGATTTTTCTTGACCTTTTGAGAATCAAATATGGTAAAAAGTATCCAAATTCTTCTCTTACCAAGTCTATTATATAATCAACCGAAATTTTAAACTCATACTTCTCATCTATCCCTCCTTCATCTACTCGTTTAAAACACAGATCTCTTATGTGAGTAAGTAGTTGATCAGTGCAAGAAATACTAACATTTTTATCCATAAACCGTGCTAGTTTATACCCATTATACTCATTACATACAATCTTATAAGTAGGAATATTTCCAACTGTCACACTCTGATATTCTTTATAATATTTATCATGACCATAAATACTCGTCTCAGATGGCTTGTTTTCGAAATATGGGGAGTAATGCAGAGCATACGGTTCGTCGATAACTTCATCTCCCACTACATTCATATAATAGATACGTCCACCATAGAGATTATGTACTCTTTTTTCTTCTCCCAGAACTCGAACTTTTTCTATATTTAATGGTTTCTTTTCTTCTGATACACATGTACTCGAGCCATTAAAAATCCACAATACATAGATATCTTTCGCAGCATATTTTTTTGTTCGATTTATTAACTTTTTCTTGGTTATCGGAGAATTTTGGCACTCAATTGCAACTTTATTACCATCTCGTAGCTCTAAATATACATCTGCAATTTGATCTCCAAACCGATATTCCAATTGTCTGGAAGTTATTGGATTAACTAATGGAAAAGTATTGTAACAATATTCTTTCATTGTTTTATGTTCAACAGTCTCGGGTTCAAAATCATCTGGTTTTAAACCCCTATGCTTGAAGCAGTTTTCATATTCATTGTAATAAACCTGTTTCTTACAATTATTACATATCCATGTATAGTTTTGTGGATTTTTCGGTCTTCTATAACGAAGATTAAAAACTTGATTTAACTCAACATTAAGAGCTATTAATACCTCTTTGTCTTCCATTGCCCTGATATTAAAATAGAATTTTATGAATTTAATAAAGTATTATAGCTATAATTGTTAAGAGACTACGAGATTATTGAAATATATTTGATAGATAAAATATGTCGTCCACAAGACTTCTTTAATTTAGAAGAAATGAATTAGCTTTTCAAACTATAAATAAATTTATATTCTTAATTAAAAACTAAATGAATTTTTCTAATGGACCACGAGAAGGATTCTTGTATTACTTTTCCTTATTTTCTTCTTCAATTAGACTAACAAAGGAACTATCTTCTTTAATAGTATTTAATACGAAATGAGTATTAGTACGCTCTACATTTGGAGATTTATGAATCTCCTTTATCATATTACTTAATTCTTCTCGTGTTTTAAACCTTGCTAATATAAGAGCATCATAAGTTCCAGTTATATCATACACACCAAAAACATTAGGATTTTCAGCTATTTTTTCCTCTACTTCAAACATTTTTCCCTTAGAAATTGTTACTTCAATAATAGCCATGATTTCATAACCTAATTTTTCATAATCTAGCTGAGCACCATAACTTTTTATTATTTCTTTTTGTTCTAAATCTTCAATATGTCTTTTTATGGTAACAGGTGATTTGTGACCTAGGTCTTTTGCAAGTTGACGAAAGGAGATTCTGCCATCTAGACTCAATTTCTTTAGTATCTCTATATCTAAATCAAATTTATTCTCTACGCTATTATTCTCAGTCATAATAATAGAGAATTATATAATTATTATAAAATTATGCAATTGTCTATAAAACAGTTGAAAAAATATCCATTTGATCATTTTTTATCTCGACAAAAAATTTCGATTATATCATTTGATCATTTTAAAAATATGTTTGTGATCATTTATAAGATTTTTCTTCCATAAATGTAAGCATATGAACTAGAAATGGTGAAGGTTTTTATATATATGATCATAATAATATATAAAGATTTAATTTTTGGGGATTTTTCCCTTTTATTTAAATATTTAGATTTGAATAGAGGTTAAATATGTCAATGAAATGCCCGATTTGTGGAAATAAATATATACATGACAGAAAAATATGTCAAGTATGTGAAAACGAATACAATTCAAATGAATTAATTACTAAAGATGGAAATTCAGTTCAAAAATGGAATTGTAGTATTTTTTTGGAATTTGATAATTTAGCATTTGGGAAACATAAGTCGTGTAATAGATATATTAGGATTTCTTCTGAACCAAAATTTTCAGATTTTAAAACAAAAAGCGAACGAAAATGGAATTGTTATTCAAATGGACGATCCAGTAGTTTTTATATATTAAGATCTGGTATTTCTAAGTGGAGAAATTGCAGAGATCTGCCAATAAATGATTCAAGAGTTTTCAAAAAAGGAGTAAGTAATTCAATGATATATGAATGAACTAATATTCAAATTTCTAGATTTTAGAGTGATGAAAAAAGAAATTAACAAATAGAAGAACTGAAATGATTGAAAAAAATAATCCTAATAGGAAAGAGTTATGTGAAGCCGCAATAGAGAAAATTAAAGACGAGGATATCAAGTATATATATCTCCAATTTACTGATATTCATGGGATCATCAAATCATTTGAGATAAATTCGAAAAGGATTGACGATGTCTTTGAGATTGGAGAAAATTTCGATGGTAGCTCAATAACAGGGTATGGTGCGATTGAAGAGAGTGACAAAGTTGCACTTCCAGATCCTAGTACCTTTTATCTTTTGCCGTGGAGAAAGGAAAATAAGGTGGCACGAGTAATATGTGATATTTATAAACCTGATGGTCAACGTTATGAAGGAGATCCTAGATATATATTACAACGTGCGGTAAAAAAGGCAGAAAAACATGGTTTTAATTACTATTGTGCTCCAGAAATGGAATTTTTCGTTCTTACTCCTGATACAAAACAAGAATTTAAACCATCAGATCTAAGAGGATACTTCGATTATGACCCTTATGATATTAGTGAAATGATAAGGTATAAAATAGCAGATTATTGCGATGCTATGGGAATTAATGTGGAATGTATTCATCATGAAGTGGCTTATGGTCAACATGAGATTGATTTTCGCTATGATCAAGCTGTAAATACAGCTGATAATACAATCACGATAAAAACAATAGTTAAAACTGTCGCGGCGAATCAAAACCTCGTTGGGACATTTATGGCTAAACCTTTTGATGGAATAAATGGTTCTGGGATGCATGTTCATCAGTCTTTATGGAAAAATGGAAATAACATGTTTTATGATGAAAATGATAAAGATAATATTTCATTATTGATGAAGAAATGGATCGCAGGACAATTAAAACATTCTAGAGAGATGTGTGCAGTTTTAAGTAGCTGGCCTAATTCTTACAAGAGGCTTGTCCCAGGGTATGAAGCCCCTGTTTATCTAGCATGGGGTTTTCGAAATAGATCTCCTCTTATAAGAGTACCTGATTTTCATGGGCGCCCTAATGCTGCGAGGTGTGAAATAAGGTGTCCAGATCCATCTGGAAATCCATACCTACAATTTAGTGTCCTCTTGACTGCCGGATTAGAAGGTATTTTATCCAAGGATATTGAAATTTCTGAACCAACAGATAGAAATGTATATCATTTATCTTCTAAAGAAATGGAAAAGGAAGGTATCGTTTCTTTACCTGGAAGTCTACATGAAGCATTAAGAGAATTTAAAAATTCTGAACTTATGAAGGAAGTTTTTGGGGAAACGGCATTTAAAAACTATTATTATGCAAAGCTTGAAGAATATGATGCTTATAGAGTAGTAGTTTCTGAATGGGAAAGAAATCGCTACATAAGATTATAAATCTTCTTTTTTTTTCATCTATTATTTAGAGGAACAAAATATCATATTTTTTTAATACTGATTTAATATTGTCAAATATGGAATTAAAAATAGTTGTTGCTCAGATTAACCCTATAGTAGGAGATATCGAATCTAATGAGAAGAAGATTATCGATATAATTCAAGATAAGCAAAATGCAGACATCATTGTCTTTCCTGAAATGTCATTAGTTGGTTATCCTCTTATGGACCATATTCTCGACCCTTTAATTCAAGAAAAAAATGAAATTGCGATTGAAAATATAAAGAAAATGAACTCAAACGCTGTAATTATTCTCGGGACATTCACGAAACCACCTGAATTGAAAGAAAAGATCCAATGTTTCTATAATTCCGCCTTAATTATTGAAGGTAAAAATATAATGTATGTTGAGAATAAACGATTATTACCAAATTATGATATATTTGATGAGAGAAGATATTTCTCATTCGATGATAAATTCGAACCAATCAATATTAAAAGCGTTGAATGTGGAATTTTGATCTGTGAAGATATATGGGATGAACATTATGATACCAAAGTTGCTGAGAATCTAGTAAAAAATGGAGCTGATCTTCTATTTGTAATCAATGCATCTCCTTATCATATTAACAAATTTAAACTAAGAGCAAACCTAATACAATCAAAATCCAAAAAACTTTCGGTACCAATTATATATGTTAACATGGTTGGTGGAATGGATGAAATTGTATATGATGGTCAAAGTTTTGTTACAAATAAATTTGGTCAAATTGTTTTTAAGGCGAAGGAATTTGAAGAAGATTTTCCCATAGTTGACATTGAATTAGAAGGATTGCCTTTAGAGAACCCCCTTACATATGAAATGGATTGGAGAGATGAAGTCGTTAAAGCACTTCAGTTGAACTTATATGATTATTTTCATAAGAGTGGAATATTTAACGGTGTAGTTTTAGGACTAAGCGGTGGAATTGATTCCGCCTTTACTGCTTATGTATGTGCAACTGCATTAGGTTCAGAAAAAGTTAATTGTATTATGATGCCTACAAGATTTACTTCTCAAGAGAGTATTGAATTAGCCAAAGAATTTTGTGAAAATCTTGATATTAAATATGTGATATATCCCATAGATGATCTTTTTGCTGCTTTTGAAAAGAATATAGAAAAAAATCTTGGAAAACAACCATTTAACGTTGCAGATGAAAATCTTCAAGCACGTATTAGGGCGAATATCTTGATGTACTACTCAAACAAATTTAATTGGTTATTAGTATCAACTGGAAATAAATCTGAAATCGCTGTAGGTTATTGTACACTATATGGTGATACATGTGGAGGTAAAAATATTCCAGGAGATCTTTTAAAAGTACAAATCTATGAGATTTGTAACTGGATAAATAGAGAAAAAGAGATAATACCAAAAGGAATTATAGAAAGACCTCCTACTGCAGAATTGCGTGAGAATCAGAAAGATAGTGACTCTATACCACCATATGAAGTACTAGATGTAATACTAGAAGAAATTATTGAAAATGGTATTGACTCTGAGTATAGAAGTTTAAAGCAGAAAGGATTTGATAATAATACCATCAATAAAGTAAAAAGACTCTATCTGAACTCAGAATATAAGCGAAGGCAATTGGTTCAGACGATTAAAGTAAGTGAAAGTGCTTTTGGAATTGGAAGGAGATATCCTGTATTAAAAAAAATAAATACTTTTTAAGTTAATTCTTTCACATTTTCTATATATTCTAAGGATTGGTGGCGGAAATATGTGTTATAGAGCGCCGCATACATTCCACCATTAGCCATTAACTCATCATGATTACCCTCTTCCATAATTTTTCCATGATCGAGTACAATAATCCTATCTACATGCCGTACTGTCCAGAGGCGATGAGCAATTATGATTGAAGTACGCCCTTCAATTGTCTTCTGTAATGCATCTTGAATCCGTGTCTCAGTGAAAGGATCAACTGAAGCTGTTGCTTCATCTAAAATTAGTATCGCAGGATTTTCCAAGAGAACACGAGCAAATACAACCAATTGGCGTTGTCCCATTGAGATTAAACTACCTCTTTCACCAGTTTTAGTTCTTAATCCTTTTGATAATTCTTCTATCCAATCCGAGCCACTAGTTGCATCCAAAGCATTGTATACATCCTCTCTTGATGCTTCTTTATTCCCGTATTTTATATTATTTTCAATTGTATCTGCCCAGAGGAAAGGTGTTTGTGGAATAATTCCTATATACTTACGGTATTCCATGAGGTCATAATTTCGAATGCTAATTCCATCAATAAGGATATCCCCTCCTTGAAATTCATAAAATCTTGCTAGTAATCTTGCTAAACTTGATTTTCCTGCACCAGTATGACCAACAATAGCAACTGATTCTCCCGGTTCAATTTTTAAAGTAAAATTTTTGAAAACTTCTTTTGATTCTTCATATTCAAATGAAAGATTTCGAAATTCAATTTCTCCTTGAAGTTTAGACGGTTTTATATTGTCTTTTTGAATTACTTGAGGTAATGTATCTATAAGGGCAAAAATTCTCTCACTGGCAGCCATTCCGGTTTGAAATGTAGGCCAAAATGAAGCTAAAGTTAATAATGGAAAAAATAGATAAGTTAAACCTTGGATAAATAAACTCAAATCACCCACACTGATGGTATTTCCCAAAACACTATTTCCGCCATAAAAAACTAGTAAGGTTATCACAATCCCTTGTATAACTCCTAATGATGGAAAAATGGCATTTAAGACAAATGCTCTTCGCATGTTAACTTTATAAGAATTTGTATTTACTTCATTAAAGTTTTTATATAATTTTGCCTCTTGGCGAAATGTTTTAGCTATTTGAATCCCAGAAAAACTCTCCTTAACAAATGCATTGACAGAAGCTAAGGCTCTCTGGCCTAATAATGTTTTAGATCGTGCTAGCTTTCGAAAAGATAATGCTATAATGAAAAATAAAGGAAATGTGATAATAGTGATTAGTAATAGTATAAGATTAATAAAAGACATAATGATAAGTAGGAAAAATATCACCAATAATGAGGATATTAACTGAAGTGTTAAATCTACCGTTTGTCCGAAATCTCTACTGTCAGTATTGGTTCTCGATACTATTTTTCCAATAGGATTGCGGTCAAAAAATGAAAGATCATGATTTAAAACTGCCTGTCCTGCATCCCGTCTAAGGTCTAAAACTACATTTCCAATAACTTGAGCAGCATATCGTGTAGTAAAATAATTAAAAACCCAAGATAATGAATTGATAATTAGAATAATGCTTATTAAAAAAACAAGAGATAAAACATTTCTTACTGTTTCTAAAATATTAATTGCCCTACTAACAAGAACAGGGACAAAAGAATATGTCAACGAAGATATTGTTAGAAAAAGAATTATAATTGCCATTGAGCGTTTATACGGACTGAAATAGCGAAAGATTCGTTTTAATAGAACTTTATCTTTATAAACTCTATCATATTCCTCGGCTTCAAGGCCCACGTACATACCCATTTATGAGACCTCCTTTTGTTTCATTAATTCGGTAATATCGACATCAAACTTTTTAATAAATATCTTTTGATATTCTTTTGATGATTTCAAAAGTTCTTCATGAGTACCCATAGCAGAGATTTCTCCTTTTTTCAAAACTATTATTAAATCAGCCCATCGAATTTGGGAAAGTCTATGAGTTATGAGTATTGTAGTTCTATCCTTAAGAATATTTTTAATTGCCCTTTGTATCTTATCTTCTGTATTTGAATCAATTGCAGAAGTTGAATCATCTAGAATAAGAATTTTTGGATCAGAAAGAAAGGCACGTGCTATTGCTATTCTTTGTCGTTCACCTCCACTTAATTGGACACCTCTCTCACCTACCTCTGATTCGTATTGTTTAGGAAATTCTTCAATGAAATCATTTGCTTGAGCTTCTTCTGCACAACTTCTTATATCTTCCATGGATGATGTTCTTCCAAATGAAATATTGTTGAAAATACTATCAGAAAATAAAAAAACATCTTGCTCAATAAAAGAAATCTGGCTTCTTAGTGATTCTAAAGCGTAGTTTCTTATATCTGAGTTGTCAATTAAAATTCTGCCCTCATCCACATCATATAATCGAGAAATTAATTTAGTAAGTGTTGATTTTCCAGATCCTGTCGTGCCTACAATTGCTACAGTTTGACCTGGTTCTACCTTAAAATTTATGTTTTTTAATACAGGTTTTTTACTATCAGGATAAGTAAATGAAATATTTTCAAACTTTATTTCCCCTTTTATCTCTTTGGTGATGCCTTCTATATTTTCATCAATTTCAGTTTCCCTATTCATTAATTCTAATAATCTTTCAGAGCTAGTAATAGCAAGACGAATGATCGCAAATACGAAAATAGATATAAATGTTGGAAAACGTAATTGAGCAATTAAACCATAGTATGCAATTATTTCTCCTATAGTCATTAAATTTAGAAAGTTTAAAAAAATAGCATGAGCAAATGCTATGGTCAATGCTATTGATAATATTAGGATGGGAAGGTATTTTGCTTGTATTTTAGCTTGATCTATATAAGCATCTCGATACCACTTAGCTTTAGTATAATATTTTTCCATTTCTTTTGCTTCTTGAACAGTAGCTTTAACCACTTCTATCCCTGTTAACGTTTCATTAAATGTGGCATTCATCATTCCAAATGATTCTCTCATTCTTCCGGTAATTGGTCCTAATTTACGAACATATGATCTTAAGAGGAAGATGAAAAGTATGGAAAACACTAACGGTGCGAGTATCAACTGTGTTGGATAAAAAATGATAATATAAATTAGTGGTACGATTAAAGCAGTAAATGATTCAATAATCAAAGAAAGCGCGGGACTTATCAAAAAATTAAGCATACGAACGTCATCGGTGACTCTCGCCATTAAATCTCCAATTTTCTGTTGCTCATGAAATGATTGACTCTTTCCCAAGAGATTTGTATAGAATTCTTTCCTACAATCTCGTTCTAATCTTTGTGCAATTACTTCTCGTAACATGTAATTTGCCAATCTCATTATAGGCGTCCCCACGCTCAATACTAGGATGATTAAAGTATAATAGATTAATGTAGAATTATTCCCGATTAAAAAATCTGTTATAGCATTCCCTATAATTATGAAAATAATAGAATTTAAATTAGAAGCTATTATTGTCGTAAACAAAACAATTAAGAAAAAAACTTTATTAGAACTATGAAAAATATGCTTCAAAATCCATCTACGCGGTCCTTTTCGTCGTGATTTTTCAAAAGGATCCTTCCCTGGTGAAAATTCTACATAACGGGTTTTGAAATTATTCTCTTCAGTTATATGCATTGAAGTATAGAATTCTGTTTAATAAAGATTATAATTCTGGTGTTCTTATTCTTGAAATGAATAATTATTAATAGATTTTATATATTTTAATTATAAATTATTGGAATAAATTAGTATTTAAGTCTAAGACGGTGAAAAATTCAATGGAAATCTTAATTAGAAAAGCAATAATTGAAGATGCTAAAGAAATCTCCGCTATTTGGACAGTCATCTGTGCAGAGAGAATTTATTCAGCTGTTGATAAACCTTTCACTACTGAACAAGAGCAAAAATATATTTCTTCTCTTTTGTAAACGAGAAGGTATATTTGTGGCAGAAAAGGAAAATATAATTTTCGCTTTTCAATCATTAGATAAATGGGCTAAATATTCAGATTCATTTAATCATGTAGGTGTTATTGGTACATTTGTGCTTCCTGCATGGCGAAAGAAAGGAATTGGATGTCAATTGACCAAATATTCCTTCAAATTTGCTCGAAAACATAAGTATGAGAAATTAGTTATATATGTAAGAGCAAGCAATGTGGGAGCAATTACATTTTATAGAAATTTGGGATTTATTCAAAAAGGGATCTTAACCCGCCAAGTTAAAATCGATAGTCAATATGACGATGAGATCTTTATGGAATTCTTTCTATAATTATGTTATAACAATGTAAACTGGAGGTTTAGGCATTATATTAACCGATTAATAATATTCAGAAAATCCTATGAATTATTACACATGAATTTAAATATTTTTAGTTTTATTAGATAATTGTGTCGGACAAAGAAATTACGTATGATGTAAGACTAGAGGAAAAACTTGAGGAATTGAAGCTTCAAATTTGGTTGCAAGAAGAGTTACAGCTCATACCCTCGAAATATCATTCATCAATCCTTAAGAGTATCACGAAGTAAGGAAAAAGCCTATTTTCTTTTTTTCGATTTTACGAGTATTTCACTATTTATAATTCTTTTTTGTACTAATTAATGTAGTAGTTGCCTCAATCCATTGAGATAATTCTGAATCTGTTCTACAAAATGAAACTATTTCATCTAAATCCTCAAGGTTGTTAAATTTACATTCAACTAATAAATCCCATCCACCATATATCGGTGTAACATATGTAATTTGCCATTTTTCACTTTGATTCTGAGTTTTCAAACCTTTTAATCTTTTTGTGACTTTCCATTGAGTACCGATAATTTTAAGTCGAATTAAAATATATCCACGATAGTAGATTCACTTAACACCTAAAATTTTTCTTTAGATATTGAATAGTAATAAATTGTGATATATTTACAAGATTTTTCAAGATTTCTATTAACTATTGAATTTGAGATTTCTAACCTCATTCTCTTTTCACAATTATAAAATTTATATACTTTCATGGAACTATTAACAAATATAATTTAAATTTCTTGAAAACATAAAAAAAGGTATTATCAAATGAAACACAGTTTATTTAGAGCTTTTCTATTTAGTTTACTTGTTTTTCTAGCATTAAATTTTCTATTCTTTATAATTGGATACGCTGTTGCGAATATTTTGGATTTCCCACTTGGTCGTATTGCAGATCATCCAACTCATAGTATTCATGTAATAACTTACCCTGTTCAATGGTTTCCATGGGAGCTTATAGAGAGATCTATTATTAATGATATAGGGTTTAAAATATATTACCTATGAGGTTTTATATCTTTTTTGATAGCTGCATTAATTGCAGGACTCATGGGAGGGAGTATAGGAAACGCTTTTATAGGATGGCTCATGGCTTCTGGTTGCTTTATTCTATTGATTATATTTATGATCACTATTGATCCTTTTAATATAGCCTATGTTTGTTTTGGATGTACTTTTGACCAAGCTATAGTGAAAGTCTTAATCAGTGGCTTTGTTAACACTTTGATTTTTGGGGCTTTAGTATTTATAATTGCATTAATAAAATGTAGAGCGGATTAAATAGAAAATTCTTTATAGATTCTTGTTCTACCAATATATTTCTTTTAATGTTTTATGATACTCATTGAGAGATTTTACCTCAACTTCCTTTCTCCGGACTTTTTCTATCGCATCTATTAATGCCTTAGCAAGTTGTAAGTTAATAATCACAGGAAGATTGTAATCTACAGCCATTCTTCTGATTTTATATTCATCTTCCATTATGGTTCTAAATTTTTCTTTAATTGTTGTTGGAAGCGGTATGTTAATTACTAAGTCAATTGCTCCATTTTGGAGACATCCCATGATATTTGGTTCCATTCCATATTCATGGATTTTATAAAGTTTAACAGCATAAATTCCATTGTTTTTTAAAGCTATAGCAGTATCTTCAGTTGCAAAAATTGTAAACCCTAAATCTTTAAGTTTCTTAGCCAAAGGAATCACTTGTTGTTTTAATTCTTTTCCCCCCACAGATATTAAAACATTACCACCTTGAATAGGAATATTCATTTCGGCAGCTTCAAGTGATTTTATTAAAGCATCCGAGAAGTCCTCTCCAATACATGCCACTTCTCCGGTAGAAGCCATTTCAACCCCTAAAACAGGATCTGCTTTATCAAGTCGCATGAATGAAAACATTGGAGCCTTTATTGAGACAAACTTTCCATAAGGTAAATTCATTATTCTTTGTGGAATTTCAGCACCCAAAAAAACTTCAGCGGCAAGTCTCATCAAATTTATTCCTCTTGTTTTTGAAACATAGGGCATACTGCGACTGGATCTAAGGTTGCACTCAATAACAAATACTTCTTCATCTTTAACAAGATATTGTACATTAAAAGGCCCTCTAATTTTTAACGCTAATGCAATTTCCTGAGTGTTTTTCTCGATTGTACTAATCACCCTCTCAGAAACCGTCTGAGGAGGAATCGACATTGTTGCATCACCACTATGAACTCCTGCGTTTTCAATATGCTCCACGATTGCTCCAATAAAAACTTTAGTTCCATCACATACTCCATCTGCTTCTATCTCCCTTGCTCCAGTAAAAAATTTAGTAATTACTACAGGGTATTCTTGAGAAATTGCTGCAGCAAGATCCAGAGTATCTCTTAATGTCTTCTCATCATAAGACACCCTCATGGCAGCACCACTTAAAACATACGATGGACGAACTAATATAGGATATCCAACATCATTCGCAAATTTCAGTGCTTCTTCCTTATTTGTCAACATACTCCATTGTGGTTGTTTTATTTTCAATTGATCTAATAAGTTACTGAACTTTGAGCGGTCTTCTGCCATATCAATTCTACTCCCATGGGTTCCTAATACGTTAAGATTAACTTTTCTAAAGAATTCCGAATATTTTGAGAATTTAGCAGCAAGATTTTGGGCGATTTGACCACCCACTGAAACAACTACACCTTCAGCTTTCTCAAGTTCAACAATATCCAATACTCGTTCTCCTGATAATTCTTCAAAATAAAGTTTATCTGAGGTATCATAGTCAGTGGACACAGTTTCTGGATTGTAATTAATCATAATTGCCTGATCAACCCCTAATTTTTTTAATCCCCAAAGACAATTCACTGAACCCCAATCAAATTCTACAGAGGCTCCAATGCGGTAAGTTCCCGAGCCTAGTACTATAACTTTTTTGAGATTTTGTTTATTTTCATTCTCAAAGTCAATGTCATGCTCCGATGCAGCATAGGTCATATATAGGTAATTTGTAATAGCGGGCCATTCAGCTGCTAATGTGTCAATTCTTTTTACATAGGGTTGGATTTGATACTTTCTCTTTAATATTTGTCTTATAGTAATTACATCTAAACCCATTATTTTTGCAATTTGCCCATCAGAAAAACCAAATCGCTTAGCTCGTTCAAACCAATAAAGTTTTTCTTTATCACTAGCTGCTAAAAAATCTATTTCCTTTAATTTCTTTTCAATATCAAGAATATTTTTTATTTTATACAGAAACCATTTATCGATCCGAGATAGTTGATATATCTCATCAATGGACATCCCTTGATTTATTGCCTCAACTATCCTAAATACACGTAAATCTGTTGGATTAGATAATGTAAATTTTAATTCATTAATATCTTTAATTTGATTAATCTCATTTCCAATTAATCCTTTTACTCCAATATCTAACATTCTTAGGGCTTTTTGAAGAACCTCCTCAAAAGTTCTACCAATAGACATTACTTCGCCCACAGATTTCATTTGGGATCCAATTTTTCTATCTACTCTTTGGAATTTAGTCAAATCCCATCTAGGTATCTTTAATACGAGATAATCTAGAGCAGGTTCAAAACACGCTGTTGTAATACCTGTAATTTTATTTTTGAGCTCAGGTAAAGTATAACCAATAGCTAATTTTGCTGCTATATATGCTAAAGGATAGCCAGTAGCTTTTGATGCCAACGCAGAAGACCGAGAAAGTCGTGCATTTACTTCTATTGCTCTAAATTCTTTTGAATATGGATCTAATCCATATTGGATATTGCATTCGCCAATTATTCCAAGATTTCTTATAACACGTATAGAAGCTGAACGTAACATTTGATATTCCTCATTTGTTAAGGTTTGACTAGGAGCAACTACTATAGATTCACCTGTATGAATCCCGACGGGATCAAAATTTTCCATATTACAATTGATAAAACAATTATCTTCAACATCCCTAACTACTTCATATTCAATTTCCTTCCAACCCCAAATACTTTCTTCAATTAATATTTGGTGTATTCGTGATTGAGCGAGTCCTTTCTTTGCCATTTTTTCGAATTCTCGTATATTAGAACATATTCCAGATCCCCTACCTCCTAATGTATATGCTACCCGAATCATACATGGAAACCCAATTTCCTTCACAGCTTTAATTGCATCATTAAAGGACGATACTGCCCGACTTTTACATACTTTTACCCCCGAAGCATCCATAGCTTGAACAAAAAGATCTCTGTCTTCCGTAGTTTCGATAGCTTTTATTGGAGTTCCTAAAACACGAATATTATACTTTTCAAGAATTCCCAGTTCATTCAATTCAACACCTACGTTTAAGGCAGTTTGACCGCCGAAAGCTAATAAGATCCCATCAGGATTCTCTTTTTTAATGATTTCTTCTACATAATCTACATTGATGGGTAATAAATAGACTTTATCCGATAATTGAGGATCAGTCTGTATAGTTGCAATATTAGGATTGATCACGATAGTCTCAATCCCTTCCTCTTTAAGCGCTTTGAGTACTTGAGACCCACTATAATCAAATTCCCCCGCTTGACCTATTCTAATACCTCCACTCCCTAAAACGAGAGCTTTTTTAATAGATTTATCTAATGGCACTAGGGATTCAACCCCATATTTTCTATGAATTTATCAAATAAATATAATGAGTCTAGAGGTCCTGGACAAGCTTCTGGATGAAATTGAACAGCAAAAAGCGGTTTAGATTTATGTTCAATACCTTCATTTGAACCATCATCTATATTTCTTAAAATTTCCTTAAAACCACCTTTCTCAAAGTCTTTTACACAAAAACCATGATTTTGAGAGGTGATATAGCATTTTTGTAATTGGCTAACAACAGTTTTATTACCACCCCGATGACCATATTTAAGTTTATAAGAAGATCCTCCCGCGCCCAATGCTAAAATTTGATTTCCTAGACAAATACCCATAGTAGGGATGCTATGTTCAATAAGATTTCTACTCACCTCGATTGCGCTTTTGCATAATGCTGGATCACCTGGACCATTCGATATAAAAACACCATCTGGATTATAAGACATGATTTGCTCGTATGAAAAATTATGTGGTACAACAATGACTTCTAGATTCCTTTCGACGAGATTACGCAATATATTTAACTTAACTCCCATATCTAATAAAACAACTTTACCAGTTGGATTTGATGATTTATACATCATAACCTCTTTAGTTGAAACCTCACTTGCAAGATTACGATGATTAGGATCTTTCGTATTAAATGCGATTTGCTTCAATTCATCAATATCTGGAGTTACTCCAGAATCATACACAGCTAGCGCCCCTACTTGGACTCCCTCTTCACGTAAAATGGTTGTTAATGCCCTGGTGTCAATCCATTCAATTCCCGGAACATCTTGTTCAGTTAAGAATGCATCAAGAGTTTTAACACTTTGATAATGACTAGGATGTTTACAACACTCGTTCACAACATAACCTGTAACCTTAATAGAAGTAGACTCAAAATATTTAGTAATACCATATTTATCCTTTTCCCATGGAGGAACTCCGTAATTACCTATGAGTGGGTGAGTCATGACAACAATTTGACCCCAGTATGAAGGATCTGTTAGCGTTTCAAGATAACCCGCACCAGTCATAGTATTAAAAACAAATTCACCTGTAACAATTTTCGTCGCTCCAAATCCAATCCCTTGAAAAAACCGACCATCTTGAAGCATTAAAACAGCTGGCTTTTCTTTCTTATACTGCATTGACTCTTTTGTAAGGTTTTTCTTTTATTTCTCTAAAAAAAAGATAGCTAATCCTATTTTTTAATATTAATTATTAACTAGTTAAATAAAGAGAACTAGAAATAGACGTATCCTAAGAATCAGTAGATTTAGGTAATTGTTCCTTAAGTCTACCTAAAGATTTATAAAATTCAAGTTTAGTAGCCTTTATAGATTCCAAAATTGGGTCTAATGTAATTTTGTCGAAAGTATTAAACCAAGTATAACTTTGAATATTAATACTTTCTACTTTATTGGATTCCTGCAAAATTATAATGTTTTTATCTAATAGAAAGGAAGGATCTAATATATTGTTATTCCCTTCCTTTAAGGATTTGAGATTTTGGAGCATACATTCAAGTAAATCATCATAGAAAAGAATTGGAATGTATTTTATTTCTATTGGTTTTAATTCGTTCAGCATTAAATTCTGATATTTAATAAACTCTACAAAACCTCTTTCAGAGAGATCAAAAACATCAATATCTACCAGTTCAGGATGATATTGAACTTGCTCTACTTTTTTCCCTTTTTTTCTATATTTTGCTACTTTTTCTTTATAGAGTTTAACATTTGCTTCTGTATGCTTTGTTTCAATTAGAATAGAGTTTTCTTTTAATCTTTTATCACAAATATCTGAAACAATTTGACAGTATTCTGTAGCAGCACTTAAAAGATCTTCATCATTGAGTTTTGCTTTTAAAACGGTATGAATATAGGCTCGTAAAAAGGCTGAAAAGTCTTCTTCAAGCCTAAATAATTTAGCATATAGAAATTTCGTAGAATTCCACCATTTTTGTGCTTTTTCGGGAGTAAGTGATAGAAAAAAGGTTTCATACCCTCGAATCTCTGTAAAATATAAAAGTGTTTTGAATCCATATTGGAGAAAAGAAGTTGGATTTATAGTTGCTGTAAGATTATCCATAAGTGAGAAGGTGATTGGTTCCCTAGGTCGAATTAAAAGTGATTTTTCTCCATTAAAAACACGATCAACTCTCATAGGCAACGGCATAATGGGATTTGAGTTTATCGTTTCCAATAGATTTCTGTGATGTTTATGTTTGATATTGGAAAGATCAGGAGGAATAATTTCGATATAGAAGAAGAAGGGTGCAGCATCATATTTAAAAGTCTTAAATTTATGAAGTGGTTTTATGTTGTTCACCAATTAAACGATATTTAATGCCAATTCAAATTAAACTAGATATAATATTTATTAATAATATTCATAAACATCTTAAATTATTGGTTGAAATTTATAAAAGAATAAAGAAATAAGAAATGTTTTTTGATGTTTATTTAATATAGTTGAAAGCAGTTTTTAAGCGATTTTCTGCATCTTGGACAATATCTTCAATAATTTTATTTACCGATTCTAAACTTCTAATAACTCCTATGCTCTGACCTAATAGAACAGCTCCTGAATTAATATCCCCCGTATATGCGTCTTCATAGGCTTTTCCTTCTGCTAGAATATCTTCCTGGGTCATTTGTGCTTCTTCAGCTATTTTTTCTTCTTTATCAGCTACAAGCCCATGATGTAAAGAGTATTCATTCTTCCAGAGTCTAATTGGTCCTAATGCCCCAGTGACTAATACTGTATCTTGAGCTTTTGCGGTAGGTACAATTCCTTTGTATGTTTCGTGAAATTCACTTTCTTTAGAAGCAATAAATCTGGAACCCATCGCGACAGCTCCAACTCCCATCGATAGAGCAGCTGCAAGTCCTTCACCAGTAGCAAAGCCTCCACATGCAATTACTGGAAAATCAGGATATTTTTCCATTACTTGTTGAAGCAGAACTAAAGTACTCACTTTCTCAAAAGATTGATGTCCTCCACCTTCACCACCAGTTACCACCAATCCATCAACATTGGATGCAACACATTTATCTGCAAGCCATAATGCAGGTGCTACATGAAAATGTTTAATATTTGAACCACTATCCTTTAATTTTTGGAATGATTTTGATTGTGGTAATGTTTTTGAAGATCCCGCACTAGTAATAGCGTATACACACTGTTCTTTTATCTTTGGATTTGACATTATAAACTCAGGTATATCTTTGACAAACTGAGGTGCAAATGTTTCTCTTCGAGAAGTTCTTATATTAAAACCAAATGGTTTATCAGTATGTTCTACAACTTTAAGCATATTTTCCTTCATTATATTTACTGGATTCTTACCATTCATATAATCACTCAATAGGGCACTATGACTTAGCACACCTAGTCCTCCAGCTTCTGATACAGCTATAGTCAATTCAGTTGTATAGAACGGACCCATAGGGGCAGCAACAATAGGATGCCTAATTCCAAGCATTTTGGTTATGTTTGTCTCTAAAACCATATATTTCACTCTTTTTATATTCAGTAATTTTATTACTTAGTATTTTTCTATTATTATTTAATTAAGAACTATTTATTAAATATACATATTTCATTTATTATTTTATTTTCAATTAATTATTTGGTTTTATTCAAAAATGAAAGAAATTGGTTATAAAAATTATTATAATAAAGTTTTAGGTTCATGGATAGGTCGTGTTGTTGGAGATTTCATAGGTATCCCTGTTGAATTGAAATCTTATGAGGACATTAAAAGTATATATGGTAAAATTACAAATTATCCAGAAGCAATAGATCTTGATCATGTTAACGATGATGAAATGTATGAGATTATTGCTTTGATTGCATTAGAAAAATACGGTGTTGACATTACAGCTAAAGAAATTGCTCATGAATGGGTAAATCTTCTTAATAGAGAAGATTATGTATTTACAGCAGAAAAGATAGCGTTAAATAATCTTAAAGCTAAAATTCAACCACCTCAATCTGGAATTTTGAATAATTTCTATTTTGATTTTATAGGTGCTCAAATGAGAGCTGATATTTGGGGATTGATCACTCCAGGTTGTCCAAATCTAGCTAAGAAATATGCTGAAATAGATGGCTCAATCTCTCATGCTGGAGTTGGTGTTGAAGGAGAGGTGTATATAGCAGTTATAATATCTCAATCATTTTTTGAAAATGATATTAGAAAAAATATTGAGATGGCTCTTCAATATCTTCCTTCAGAAAAAGAGAGTCTGTACTCCCAGATGGTTATAAAAGCCATTAATATTTATGATCAAAATCCAAACGATTTTAGAGCTGCCAGGAAATATTTAATAAAAAATGTTTGGATTAAAGAGATGGTAGAAAAAGTACTTAATGCTTCTTCAGTTTTTCCAATAGAAAGAAGAATACTATTGAACACCCGTCTAGGAGCAGTGCATGTATTACCAAATATCGGAATAATTATATTAGCTCTTCTATATGGTGCCCTAGATAAACATGATCCATTTGGAAAATCTATTTGTATTGCTGCGATGATGGGATATGATACAGATTGTAACTGTGGAAATATTGGTGCTATTATTGGAGCTCAACTTGGTGCTGATAAAATCCCTTCAAAATGGAAAGATCCCTTACAAGATACATTTTCCACATATGTGAAAGGTTATGAGACATGGAATATATCCGAACTTTCAAGAAGAATTGCAAATGTAGGAGTAAAAATAGTAGAAGAAAAAGCCCAAAACTTAATTAAAATTAACCTACAGTAGCATAAGATCTAAAATATTTATTACGACAATGTTCATAAGATAAGGAAGAGTATCTGGAAGTTGAAAAAACTTTAGTATATGCTATTTAAATTCTATCCAAACAATTATAAATAGAAATTTATTAAAATTAAAAGCACATAAATATACATATATAATTAAACTTAAATATTCATCTTTAAAGAGTGATAAGAAATGGTTCGAACAAAAGAGCAGTATATGAAAGATTTAGGTAGAATGAAGCCAAATCTCTATTATGATGGAAAAGAAATTGATAGATTAGACGAACTTCAGATGGATTGTTTAAATACAATTGGATTAACATTTGATGCTTTTGATGATCCCGAATTCAAAGATTTAATACAAGTTAAATCTCATCTTACAGGTGAGATTATTAATAGATTTACACACATTCATCATAGTAACGATGATCTTCATAAAAAGCAGGATATGACTAGGAAATTATGTCAAAAAACTGGTGGATGTATTCAGAGATGCATGGGTTGCGATGCAGCCAATGCAATATACAACGTTTCATATGAAGCTGACAAAATAAATAGTGGGGAATCGCATTATCATGAAAATTTTAAAAAATGGTTGTTAAGATTTCAACAAGAAGATTTAGTAGCGGCTGGGGCTCAAACTGACGTGAAAGGTGATCGAATTAAACGTCCTGCTGATCAAGCAGATCCTGACATGTATGTTCATGTTGTGGAAAAAAAAAAAGATGGAATTATAGTAAGTGGCTGTAAATTACACATTTCAGAAGCTTCTGTTTCTGACGAATTATTAGTCATCCCAACAAGAGCTTTAAGACCAGAAGATAAAGATTATGCAGTTGCATTCGCTGTACCTGGGGATTATGAAGGTGTAACTCAAGTGGTTACTATTCACAATCTTCGAAAGAGAGAACACTTTCCGCGTGGTTTTCAACCAGGTGCTACGGATTCTTACATAATTTTTGATGATGTCTTTGTACCTTGGGAAAGAGTCTTTTTATGTGGTGAGTATCAGCATGGAGGAGCACTTGCTCTACTTTTTGGTCTCTTTCACCGTCATAGTTACTCTGGGTGTAAACCTGCGATTGGAGATATAACAGTTGGAACTGCTGCACTAGCTGCAGAATACAATAACATTGCAAGGGCTTCACATATTAGGCATAAATTAGCAGAATTAATCCTTGTAACAGAACTTGGTTATGCAGCCGGTTACACTGCTTCTGATTTAGGGAAATCAGAGGTTTATATGCCTGGGATAGGACTTATTCCTTACGGACCAGGAAGTTATATCCCAAATTCAATTTATTGTAATGTTGGCAGATGTATATCAGGAGAAAGTGTATTCCGAGAAGCTGAGATAATAGTTGATATTTGTGGAGGTATTCCAGCAACTTTCCCTCATGAGAAGGATTTTATGAATCCAAAACTCAAGGATCAGCTTTATAAATATATTACTAGAAATCCAAAGATTGCACCTGAAAATGCTGCACAATTCTGGCGTTATGTAGGTGATGTTTTGTGTTCTGCGACAGGTGGAATCCATCTTTTCGGAAGTTATCATGGAGGAGGAAGTCCTGTTATGGAAGAAATAGCTATTACAACTCAGTATGATATTGAAGCTCGAAAAACGATGGTCAAAAAGATAGCTGGAATTGATGATAACTTGAATAAAAGTCGGTTGAAATTTAGGGAAAATAATTCCACTAAATTGATAGCACAAGATATAGATAAAACAGTTTCTAAGAATTAATGAGAATTACCTGAATTATACCTATTTTCTTTCTTAAATTTTCATTTTTTATTTCTAAATTTGTACTCTAAAATTAAAATTAATTAAATGAATTATTTGATTTTAAGGCAAACTACTTAAAATAAGAAAGAAGAATGTTTTTTGTTTAAATTAGTACAAATTCTAATTAGTTTTCGACTTAAATATAATGGCGGGTTTAGTTCTCTGAGAATAGATGAAGTTATCGGCTATTTTGGTTTTACCATATTTGTATTCTAAATCTTCTAATTTACCAGCATCTAAAGCCCTTGTACGACAAGTTTCAACACATACAGGTAATTTGCCCTCTCTATATTTATCTATGCAAAAATTGCATTTACGCATTTTTGCACCTTTTTGAGCTCTAAATTGGGGGGCATCATAAGGGCATGCTTTTAAGCACTTTGAATCACATTCTACATTACCTAAACATTTATCGCTATCAACAATTACAATACCATCTTCTTCTCTTTTTATTATCGCATTAGCAGGGCAAACAGGGATGCAAACGGGATCTTCACAATGAAAGCATGGATTTATCATATAACTAACAAAAACATTTGGGAATTTTCCTCTCTCATTATAGTGAATTTTCATCCATTTTTCTGGACCAGCTGGAATATCATTCCAATCTTTACAAGCTACAGCACACGCAGAACATCCAATGCATCGTGTTTGATCAAAGTAAAACCCAACTTGCATATTAAATTCCTCCTATTAATTTATTAACTTCTACTAAACATGAATTCAAAGCAGATGCACCACCAGGAGAATATGCATCTTTTGTCAAAGTATTAACACATCCTCCTCGATCGATTCCATTTTCGTCTGGATTATACCACGTTCCTTCAAAAATACAAATGACTCCCGGAATTATTCTTTCTGTTAGCCATGCCTTTATTGTTAGTTTTCCTCTATCATTAAACACGAGAATTTCATCTCCATCCTTTATTCCTCTTTCCTCAGCGTCAATAGGATTAATCCATGCTAAGTGAGGTTCAACCTCTTTAAGCCATTCGACTAAATATAATTCTGAATGAACCCTATTCTTAGGATGTGGTGATATTAATTGTAATGGGTATTTTTTACTTAAAGGATCATAACGCCCTTCCCATCTTTCCATATATTTAGGAATAGGAGGATTTTCAGGATCGTTTAAATCTGCAATTCTTTGAGAAAATATCTCAATCTTGCCTGATGGAGTATTAAATGGTTTATTCTCAATATCCTCAATCTGATCTTTAAATGCAACATAAGGTTCTTCGAGTTTAAGCCGATGAATTCCTTCTTGTCTAAATTTATTAATATCTCTTATATTTTTACTAGTATCTTCTCGTAATTTAATTAAAAATTTTAAAGCTTTATTCTCATCCGGGTATTTTTGAAATTCTTTTAGTCCAAGCTTGTCTGCTAAATCTTCTGCAATTTTTAAATCAGACTTACACTCTCCAATAGGGTCAATTACCTGATTTGCGCATACAAAATAGGGACCGGAAGGCCATGGTCTTACTAAATCGCTTTTTTCTGCAATACTTGTTACTGGAAGAATTATATCTGCATATCTTGCAGTCGGTGTAAGCCATAAATCAGCTATGACCATGTATTCAAGCTTTTTTAACGCTTCCGCAGATTTATTGGCATTTCCTAGTTGGTTTAAAAAGTTATTGTTTACAAACCATGCAAATTTCACATCAAAAGGATATCCACCCTCTTTACCTTTTAATATTGCATCAAATATTTTATTTGTATGGCATCTTGCTTGAAATCTAAGTTGTAAATCTAAAGAACCTCTAACAGACTTCAATCCCGTTTCAACTGGATTTCTATAGGGAGGAGGTATCCTAGAAGCAAAAAACATATGACCATAAGGAATTCCCATTAATCCTCCAGCTGCACTTCCTCCATGTTTACCTACATTTCCGGTCATTGCTGTTAATGTCATAGCACATCTATTATACAGTTCTCCTACAGCACTTCGAGCAGGACCTTGACAATCCATTAATGCAGCTGGTTTTGTTGTCGCATACTCACGAGCAAGATTAGAAATTGTTTCTGTTGGTACAGAAGTAATTTTCTCTGCCCATTCAGGTGTTTTAAGTATTCCATCCTCTTTACCCATGACATAATCTTTGAATTTCTCAAATCCTATAGTATATTTATCTAAAAATTCCCGATCATAAAGACCTTCATCGATCATAACGTAAGCCATTGCAATCATCATTGCAGTATCAGTTCCAGGTATAATTGGGATCCATTGATCTGCTAATACTACTGCAGAATCTGTATATCTAGGGTCAATGCAAATTATTTTTATCCCCCTTTCTTTGGCTTTAATTAAATTAAATATTGTGTCGGAACCAGAGATCATTCTAGCAGGATCCCAACCCCACATGATGATCAATTTAGAATTTAATAAATCAATACGACTATGTCCAATAAAAGGGGAAGTGTATTGAGTCTGGGTTGCATAAACTGCTCCTTCAGAAGAGACGTTACCATAATGAGTGGAATATCCCCCAAATTGAGTCAATAGTCTCATCATCGCAAACATCCCATCATGGTAAGCTCCTTGATAAGCTCCACCAGTGACCAAAAAAATGCTTGAATTTCCATACTTCTCTTTAACTTCTTTAAGTTTTTCGGCAAGTTCAATTAATGCTTCATCCCATGAAATACGTTTAAATTTACCAGATCCTTTTGGACCGTCTCTCTTTAATGGATATTTTAAACGCTTTGGATGATATACATATTGTCTAAGAGCTCTGCATCTTAAGCATGTTCGAAGTTGTTCATCCTTTTGTTCATAATCATCGCCCTCTACTCTAATAATCTTCCCATCTTTAATATGAATCTTAAGAGGGCATCTTCCTCCGCAATCGAAAGTAGATGTTGTGCGAATAATCTTAATATCTTTTTCATTTGTATTTTTTTCTTGATTTTGCATCAAATGTTCTCACTAAAAATTTATCAAATTTTATTATTAAGAGCTAAAATAATAATAATTATTCTTCCCCTTCTACCCTTATAATATTTATTGGTTAAAAATTTCCCATTTTGAAGTGGCAGCTTCTCTTTTGTTTGGTAGATCTCTCATCAATTCCTATTCAAGTCGTTAAATTATCTTTTAAGGATTGAATAGTTTCCAATTATTAGAAATTTTCTTTAAAATACTCGAACCGTAATTCTTATAGAAGATCTCATTACTTATAATAGAGTATTCTATAAAAATTATGACTTTAACAATTTTTCTAAATTTTCCAATAAAAAATTACGAAATTCTTCCCTGCTAAAATCAGCTTTTCCAAATTGTAAGATTTCGCTAGCATAATCTTCTTTATATTTTGGATCTTGTTCAACTTTTCTCATATGTCTTTCAACCATTGCAGCTCCTAAAATTAAACTATAAGTAAAGAAAGTTAGCATTCCAGCATTTGGATAATTAATCTCTTCTTTTTCAATGGCTTCTTGGATCACTTTAGCTGTACCTATGAGATAATTAAATTCACGATATTCTTTTTCAAATGGTCCAATCTTGTTAGAAGGAGGAGAATCTCTTAGATGCATCATAGCAAAAGCCGCAAAATCGTCTTCAGCGAATACCAAAAAATTATTAAAAATTTTCATTAAGAGATCTTTAGTAGAACCCTTATGTTCTTTAATTATTTCTCTAGTTTGCTCTCGATATTGTGCATAAAACTTATTTCGGATAGCAATCCATAATTCTCTTTTACTTTCTACATAATTATAAAGATTATTTTGATTCATTCCAAGGATTTTAGCTAATCCGCGTAAACTAAAACCATCTTTACCCTTTTCCAAAAATAAGTCTTTTCCTGCTTCTAATATCTGCTCAAACTGAGCTGCTTTCTTTTCGGGGGAACGACTTCGGGTTTGCTTTTTAGATGAATTGTTACTCATTTTTATTTCATTGATTTCTTTTTCAGAATTAAATTTTAAGATTATACTTGAGATTTAAATCAAGGAATATCTAATTATAATTAAGCATTTCTAATTTAAATATAATGTGTATATTGAGATAAAATTAGAATGGACCCTAACAATTCAAAATAAAAAAAAAAATGTTTTATTTATTTCAGCATATTATAATTATTTTTAATAGAAGATTCTGCTTCTTTCATTATTCTTTCAATAATATCATTGACATCATCAATGCTATCAATTATCCCAATTGATTGCCCTAGTAGTACAGCACCTGTTGTAGTATCTCCATTATAAACCCTATCATAAGCTCCTAAATCTTTTACTCTTTGCTCAGGAGTTATAGATTGCTCATATGCTATCATTTCTTCTTTAGAACTAGGTGCAGGATGTGTTAGCGCGTATTCATTTTTATATAAACGAATAGGCCCAAATGATCCCGTGAAAAGCCCAGTATCTTGTGGTTTTCCAGGTGGAATTAACGCTTTATATTTCTCATGGAATTCACTTTGTTTTGAAGCAATAAATCTAGAACCCATAGCTATTGCTCCTGCACCTAAAGATAGTGCCGCCGCTAATGCTTTACCTGTGGCAAATCCTCCACATGCGATTTTGGGTAAGTCAGGAAATGCTTTATTAATTTGTTGTAGTAGTACAAGTGTGGATACTCTTTCATAGGATTGATGACCACCTCCTTCTGTTCCAGTGACCACTATCCCATCTACACCAGCATCTACACATTTTTGAGCAAGCCAGACTGCAGGTGCTACATGAAAGTGTTTAACGTCCGAATTTTCCCTTAATTCTTGAAAATATTTAGAGCCAGGTAAAAATTTTGAAGAACCTGCAGAAGTAAGCCAATACTTACATTGATCTCTCATTTTTGGATTCTTCATAACTATTTGTGGTAGTTTTCTTGACATCTCTCGAACTCCTGGATTATTACGGGAAGTAAGTATATTGAGTCCAAAAGGTTTATCTGTGTGTTCAATCATATATTCAATGCTTGCAACATGCTCCTTAACTGGATCTGTTCCCACTATATTAACATTTGATAAAACACCCAAACCTCCAGCTTCACTTACTGCAAGGGCTAAATCACGTGTAAAAAAAGGTCCCATAGGGGCACTAAATATCGGGTATTTTATTCCAAACATTTTTGTTATATTTGTTTCTATCATTTTATTCCTCCATATAAATTTTTTAAAAATAATTTTTTTCAAAATAGTTAGAGATTTAGATCAAATCATACTTACAAATTTACCTGATTTAAACAAATCGCAGGGTTTTAGGTAAGGTTTGTCTAATTTTTCAGCAGTTGTTTCCAAAAGTTTAGCTAAACGTTCGTAGTTCTTAGTAGCATATTCCATTGGTCCTGGAAAATTCATACCTGCTAAGATTGCCTTATCGATCACCTTCCAGCTTGATACAACTCCCTCTTCTAGAATTCTGCATCCCTCATTAGCATTAATCGCATTAAAAATATCCTGATTAACAATTCCTGCTTTTTTAGAGAGATTAGGTTGCGGTCTTCCCTTTGACCAATCATAAAATCCTTGTCCTGTTTTTTTCCCTAAAGTCCCCTTTTCTATCTGCATTCTTAAAACTTTCCCGGGTTTAAAATCAGGAGAAAGTTTTTCACTATAATAAAGTCCTCCATGATAAGAAATATCACGTCCTGTAAAATCTGCCAGTGTTAATGAAGTCATTGGAGTATTCGGAGCAGTTAAATCGGCATCTACTTGCTCCCATGGAATACCTTTCTCATATGCTAAATCAATAATATAGTTAAAATAAATACCCCTAGGTGCTAGTACTCGATTAACAATAAATCCTGGACGATCTTTTTGTACACGAGCGATATATCTTTCTCCTCTCAAGCATGGTAGTGTTTTCGCAACTTCAACACCTATATTCATAGATTCTTCTGAACTCTTATCACCCTTAATCACTTCAATAAGACGCATTAAAGGAGCTGGATTAAAAAAATGCATTCCTATTACATTTTCAGGTTTACTACATATCTCAGCAATCTCAGTGATACTCATTGTGGATGTGTTTGAGGCAAAAATACAATGTTCAGGAGAGTTTTCAATAACAACTTTACATAGCTTTTGTTTTATCTCTAGTTTTTCTACGACCGCTTCAATTACTAAATCTGCATCCTTAACAGCATCAATGATATCATTAGACGTCTTTAATTTTGCTAAATAATCACCAGCAACTGAACCCTCAGACAAATTTCCTTTAGATTCTAATTTCTCAAATCCAGTCTTTATGTAATCAAAGCCTTTTTCAATAATTTGATCATTTATATCCACCGCTGTGACATTGTAACCAGCCATTAAACATACTTGAGCAATACCTTTACCCATATCACCAAAACCAAGCATAATTATATGCTTTACTTTCGCCATTTAGTATCAACTTATTTTTTTTTAATTTATGTTATAAATATACATTATACATTAAATAATCTTTTTATAAGATCTAATAGAGTTTAAAGGAATAAGTACTATATTTTATTGAGAGAAGGGAGAAGAGAATTATAATAAGAATGAGTGAAGATTCCTCATAAACTATTTTCTTCTCAATAATCTCTCTGCAGGTAAAATAGTGATCAAACTATCAGTTATACATTTTATAAAAAGTATTTAAACATCGCATATTTTTTTAGATAATATTTAATTCAAAATTAAAAAGACGGTTAGATTTAAGATAGTTCAAGAAAAAGACGATATTAAGATTATTAATACAGGATGTTGCCACGATTGTGGAGGTCGTTGTGTTCTAAGAGCTCATGTAAAAAATGGTAAGATTATAAGACTTGAAACTGATAATGATGAACAACCTCAGTTGAGAGCTTGCTTAAGAGGGAGAGCATATAGGCAACGAGTTTATTCTGATGAAAGACTTAAATATCCTTTACGGCGTGTAGGAGAGCGTGGAGAAGGAATATTCGAAAGCATTCCATGGGATCAAGCACTTGAAGAAGTAGCATCCAAATTAAAGAATATTAAAGAAAAATACGGTAATCCTGCTATTTTATTTGTACCCGGTGGCGGTAACCAAGGAATGCTCCATGGTGTCGTATCTCATGCTTTAATGCTTCATCAATTCGGAGGATATACTCGAATGTGGGGTGCTCCTTCTTATGAAGGCGTTCTTTTTGGTTCTATGGCAACCTATGGTACGATAATGACAGGGAGTGCTCGTGAAGATTTCTTAAACTCTAAGCTTATAATAATGTGGGGTTGGAATCCTGCAAATACAATTTGGGATCCTGGAACAAGTTTATGGATTGCCAAAGCTCGAGAAAAAGGTATTAAAATTATAGCTATTGATCCAATATTCACAGAATCAGCGGCAATTCTTGCTGATAAATGGATACCTATACGTCCTGGCACTGATACAGCTATGTTATTAGCTATGGCAAATGTGATTATATCTGAAAATTTACACGATGATGCTTTTATTGAGAAGTATACTATTGGATTTGATAAATTCAAGGACTATGTAATGGGACAAGAGGATGGTATTGAAAAAACGCCAGAATGGGCTGAAGATATAACAAAAGTAGACTCAAAATTAATACGGAATTTAGCTAGAGAATATTCAACAAAAAAACCAGCAACTCTTATTGCTGGTTGGGGTCCTGCTAGAACTATGTTTGGTGAACAATTTTCAAGAACTGCAAATGTATTATGTGCTATAACTGGAAATATAGGGATAAATGGAGGTTATGCTTCGGGTTTTATGAGAGCATATTATAGTCGTGAGAGAATTGTCACAGGAGGGAAAAAAAAATCTGGACCAGTGAAACCAGAAGATGAAAAACCTAAAAAACCAAGAATTCAAGATAACCCAGTAGATTTTGGAGCGCCACCTCGAGAAGATAGTCTATTTAAGTTAAAGGGTGGAACTAATCCAGCGAATACTCGAATTCATTATAACGATTACTATAATGCAATTTTGGAAGGTAAGAAAGGTGGATATCCAGCTGACTTAAAAATGGCATATATAGTTGGTACCAATCGATTGAATCAGTTTGCAAATGTAAATAAGGGAATAAAAGCATTAAAATCTCTTGATTTTATTGTAGCATTTGAACAAACTATGACACCCACAGCTCAGTTAGCAGATATTGTTCTACCTGTGAATACATTCATGGAACGTAATGATATTTCTGTTCCATGGCTTGGATCACCCTATTATATCTATTTAAATAAAGCCATTGATTCATTATATGAATCAAAATCGGATCTTGAAATATGTAAAGAACTCTCTAAAAAATTGGGTGTTGAACAGAGTTTATTAGATTTACCGGAAGAACATATTCTAAGATTGTTATCTGCTCCCCGTAAAGACATAAAGAACTTCAATAAAATGAAGAGAGATGGTTATTATAAAGTTAAGGTGGATGAGCCTTTTGTTGCATTTAAAGAACAAATTGAAGACTTTGAAAATCATCCCTTCCCTACATTATCTGGAAAAATTGAAATCTATTGTGAGCATATCGCAGAAAAGAATAATCCTCTAATGCCTCCAATTCCAAAATATATGAGCCATGATGAACATTTTGATTCTCCTAAAGCAAAAAAATATCCATTACAACTTCTTACACCTCATAATAAGAGAAGAACTCATTCGACTTTGGAAAAAATTCCATGGTTAGAAGAAGTAGAACCTCATCATGCTTGGACAAATCCTATAGATGCTGAAAAACGCAATATAAAGGATGGAGATTTGATAGATATTTATAATGTTAGGGGAAGAATCAGAATTCCTGCAAAAGTTACCGAACGAATTATACCTGGAGCAATTTGTGTTTTTCAAGGAGCGTGGTATAATCCAAATAAAGAGGGTATTGATCTTGGCGGTTGCGCAAATGTGCTAACAAATGATGTATATTCCCCAGGTGGGGCATTTCCCTTAAATAGTTCTCTTGTGGAGATAGAATTAGCTCCCAATAATAAAAAGGAGGGATAAATATGAATCAAATGGGTTTCTATTTTGATCAAACCAGATGTACGGGCTGTTATACTTGCGCAGTTGCTTGTAAAGATTGGAACGATTTACCAGTAGGAGTAAATTGGAGAATATTAAAAAGTATAGAAGATGGAACATTTCCCAACCTTTTTCTAGCATATTTATCAACCTCTTGTCTTCATTGTAAAGATCCTCCTTGTGTAAAAGCTTGTCCAACAAAAGCAATAATTAAAAGGGAATCTGATGGAATTGTTATTGTAGTGGCCGATAAATGTTTGGGCAAGAAAGAATGTGGTTCAAAGTGCCTAAAAGCTTGCCCATGGGATGTTCCTCAGTTTCGAAATGAGGAGAATTCAAAAATGGAAAAATGTAATTTTTGTATAGAACGCATAGAAAAAGGACAACAAACTATTTGTGTTGAGGCATGTCCTATGTTTGCACTTGATGTAGCACCACTCAGTGAACTGCAAGAAAGATATGGTAAAACACATGAAGCAGAAGGTTTTAATTACTTTGAGAAATTCAAACCCTCAGTAATATTTAAGCCTAAATTTAAAAAAAATAGAAATCACGTACTAAATAATAGTTATCAAACTTAAATTAATCAAAATATTATTGATTTAAACAGAATTAGACTTTTATGTGATATTATGAATGATGATAATGAAAACTCTGAAGAAGAGGAACCCCACAAGGATGTCTATTTTTCCAAACTTCATAATGTTGATTTAACAAGATTCAATTTGAAGGGTCGTATTTTGGATATAGGCGGTGGTGGAGAAGGAGTTATAGGTCAATTTGCAGGAGCTCAAGTCATAGCGATCGATCCCTCTGAAAAAGAACTAAGAGAGGCACCTGGAGATTGTTTAAAAATAATTATGAATGGAAAAGATTTGAAATTTCTAGATGAGACTTTTGATACCATAACGGTATTTTTTACTATGATGTATATGCAAATGCCTGATCATCTCCACGTTTTTAAAGAAATGCATCGTGTTTTAAAACCAAACGGTGAGCTTTTCCTTTGGGATCTTACAATTCCAGATAAACCTGAAACAGATAAAAAGTTCTATGCAATTAAATTAGAAATTGATATAGGGGATAAGAAAATATCGACTGGATATGGAACAAAATGGGGTAAAAAATTCAACCTAGAACATTATATAGACTTAGGAAAAAAGGTAGGTTTTGATATTACCGAAAGGCAAGTAAATGGAGAAACATTTTTTATTAAATTTAAAAAAGATTAGAATTAATTTCAATATTCATTAGCTAGAGAGATTTAATAAATTCTCTCTCTTTATTAATATAATATACCCAAGCGTTTCTTGACATTAAACAATTATCTTGAGCACCTAAATCCTTGAGAAGATCAATACGTAATTGTCGTGCATCGATATTGTTGGGTTCAATTTGAATAAGTACATCAAGTACTTGAAGTGCCAGTTGCGATTGATTTTGATTGAATAGCTTTCTTGCTCTATTCAATATTTTTTGTGAATCCTCAATTAAATTATAAATCTCATTTAGTACTTCTTTTTCGGGTCTTGGCAGAAGATGTGCAGGATTATCATCAAAATAACCATGATACCATCTATATACATTGAAAACAAAAAACTCAACTCGCGTATATAATTGTCTAAGATAAGGACTATCTATAAGATATTGAGGGATTTTAACTTTATGAATCATTTCTGTAATATGTACACCTTGATTTATTAAATCTACAACTTGATCGTGTAAAGAGCGAATCACTTCACTATTATGACTTAACGCTTCAATTGCTCTTTCCTCTTTAAACATAACTCCCCCACCATTACAAAAGACGTATTTAGGCTCTTTAGCACGAACTTCCTCTAAAGCTTTTGCCCAGTCTAAAGCGAAACGAGTAGGTTTCCATGGATTTCCTACATTGGGAAAATGTCTACCTATCATTAAGTCTCCAATAAAAGCAGATTCGATCTCAGGAACATAAACCCAACATGCATCATCAGTTTCAGCTCGCGTAGTGTGTAATTCAAATGTTTTATCACCAAGTTGTATGGTCATTTCTCCTAAAAAAGTCTTGGTGGGGTAAACATATTTAATTGATTCTGAAGTTTCTGGAACGTTAAATTGTACAGCATTGATATGAGCACGATGTTGAGCCAACATTTTATATTTATCAAATCTATCAGGTAAATATCTACTCGATATTATCTCAGGATTATCATCCAGAAAAACTGAGGCTCCTCCTACATGATCCATATGCCCATGGGTGTAAACAATATATTTAATCTTTCCATTTATTCTTTCTTTTACCATTTTCGCAGTGTGTCTCCTGTTCAAAGTATCTATTAATACAATTCCATCTTTAGTATCAACCCAACCACAACTAGCAATACGTAATCTTGCGGTATGAACATCTGGTAATGGATCATTAAATTTTACATTTAGATAACTAAGAACACGGTTAGCTTGAAGTATTTTTACATCATTATTTCTTGAATTATCATTTTCTTTTGACATACAAATCAATTCCTAATTTGATTCAAGATCAAGAAGGTATAATCCTTTAAATTTTAAATTTAGGAATTTTAATAAAGTTAATTTCAAAGGTTTGAAATATAGATTAAATTAATTGAACATCATTCAAAAAAAAGATTTAATTATGATTTATAATAATTCAATTTAAACTATTTTCAATAAGAAAAAACTAATGAATAAGAAGGGTTTAAAAGATGTCAACAGAAAAAAACTTTGAACATGTTAAAATTGAAAAAGTTGAAGAAGGTAATTATGCTATTATATCTATTATTCGTCCCGATAAGTTGAACGCACTTCAAAATCAAACACTTAGAGAAATTGCTGAAGCTTTAGAAACTATGGAAGTTGATCAAAGTATTCGTTGTGTAGTTTTACGTGGGACAAAAGAATTTACTAAAAAACCAGCGTTCTCTGCTGGGGCAGACCTCTCAGATAGATCAAGTGCTGATCTTGATCCTGATAATCTTAGGCATCAAAGTCATGCAATGTACAGAAGACATAGATATTATAATTTAATTGAAGCATTTCCAAAACCACTCATAGCTGCTATTGATGGATATGCTTTAGGCGGAGGTTTTGAATTAGTCTTAGTGTGTGATATATCTATTGCTTCTAAACGTTCAATATTTGGATTTCCTGAAATTCAGCGTGGTATTTTTCCAGCTAATGGAGGAACTCAACGGTTAATAAGAAATCTAGGGAAAATGAGAGTTAAGAGAATGATGTTTTTTGGAGAACATTATACTGCTGAACAAATGTTTAATTGGAACGTTATTTCATTCGTAGTAGATGATGATAAATTTGAAGATTTTGTTCATGAAAGAGCATCGTGGTTAGGAAACGCTCCTACAAATAGTCTATTTCTAATTAAGAAAAGTATTGACTATGGAACTCAAACACCATTAAATATAGGTTTGCAATTTGAGCACATGGGATATGCAATCAATTCACGCAGTAAGGACGTTGCTGAAGGAATTAGTGCATTTTTACAAAAGAGAAAACCAAAATTTCAAGGTAAATAGATATAATACTATCTAAATTTTTCATTTTTTTAATAAAATAAAAAAAAGAGAGTTAAATTTTGTGCTTAAAATAAGATAGATTTTCTGAAGTTTAGCCCTTTCCTACTAAACCTATAGCTTCATTTAACGTATTAGCTGTTTTAACTTGATATTTTAGACCTTCAATATTTCGAAACTCTACTATAAATTTTCCAGCCCATTCCATGGCTTCTCCCAAATCTTTTCTTTTTACCTCATCTATAACAATTACTTCAACACCTTCTTTATCTGAGGAAATTGCTCCTGGTATAATACGTTTAATACTAGAAATTAAAGGGTATTTTTGAATTGTCTCTAAATATCTCTGAGCAGCAGTATCTGAAAGATGAGGAGGAAACCACAAATATGACATCATATATGGCAATTTTATCAAACTCTTTTTAATTTTAAATTGGATTTCTTTGGTGAAATCATAAAAAAGGATGTTAATAATGCTTTTAAATTTTCTTTCAAATTTGCAAACTCAGTAAATTTTAATATAAATGAAGCTTATTACAATAAAAAAAAATCATAAATTTACAGTGACAATTTATTGAATTTAAAAGAAGTATGGTTGATTGATTATGCTAGAACTGCTTTTTCGCGCTCCAGACCAGAACAACCAGAAAGAGACGTTTTTGGTGAGATTCGGGGAGATGAATTACTCGCGAATTTATTAATAAAGTTTTTTGATGGAAAATTAGCTGATAAAGGCATAACAAAAAAAGATATTGAGGAAGCATCGATTGGGATTGCTTCTGGAGTATTAGAAAATTGGACATATGGTGGAAAAATTCCTCTCTTTTTATCTGGATTTCCAAATGAAGTATCTTCATTTATGATTGATAAGCAATGTGGTTCAGCAGGCGCTGGGATGCACGCATTGATAATGCATATTATGACAGGAAATAGTAAAAGAGTTTTAGCAACTGGTTTTGAGCATATGACAAGAGTTCGCAGAGTCGGTATTGAACCTGAATGGGATCGATTTACTGACAAGAATAGCAAGTTTTATAATCCAGATATTGATATAATAAATTCGACTAATATGTTACAAACTGCTCAAAGATTATATGAAGAAGAAGTACCACGATTTACAAAGGAAGATCTCGATAAATTTGGAGTAAGATCACATAACTTAACAGTAGAAAATCAAGAGAAAGGCTGGTTTAAAGGTGAAATAATTCCCATTGAGGGCCATGTTGAGGGAAATGCTAATGAACCAATAATAATTGATAGAGATATGGCAGCAAGAAAATCTACTTTAGAAGGAGTTGGAGGATTACGTAGAATATCTACGCCATTTTATTTAGAAAAAAATGGAGGTAAACAGGGATATATTGACAGAGAAGGAACTGAGGAAGGTATAATAACTGCAGGAAATTCATCTCCTTTAAATGCAGGAGCTACAGCGACAGTTCTTATGGAAGCAGAAGAAGCAAAAAAAAGAGGATTAGAACCAATGGCACGTATTGTTTCAATTGGGTGGGCTGGAGTAGATCCAAGAGTTATGGGACGAGGACCAGTTCCAGCAACTCGAAAAGCATTAGAATATGCAGGATTAAAAGCCGATGATATTGATTATTGGGAAATAAACGAAGCTTTTTGTATTGTTGCTTTAAATTGTATGGATAAATTCAATATTCCAGAAGAAAAGGTCAATATCATGGGAGGTTCTACCGCGATTGGTCATCCTCTAGGGGCAACAGTAGTTCGTCTTACAGGAACATTAGCACGCATATTAAAAGATAAAAAAGCAAAATATGGTGTAGCTAATGCATGTGTAGGAGGAGGACAAGGAGTAGCAACAGTAATAGAAAATTTAAACGCCTAAATTTAACCGTTTATTAAACTTTTTTTTATCTATTTTATTTTAAAGATTTATATAGGAAAAAATATCAAAGGTTAATTCGAATGGTCTTTATAAATAAAGAAGGAAAATTCAACAAAAATACTTGGTTAATTGATGGATATCTATTTGGAGGAAAGGGAAGTTTATCAATATATGTTATTGAAAATAAGGGTACTCGAATGATGATTGATGCCTCCGAAAAAGCAGCAGTACCCAAAATTATTGAAAAGTTAAAAGAGTATAATATTTATCCTATACATAAGATTTTTCTAACACATTCTCATTTTGATCATACAGATGGTGTTCATGAATTTCAAAAACTGATAAAAGATACAGATATTGAAGTTTTAGCATCGGAAAATGCAATAGAAAATTTAAAAAATCCAAATAAAATAAATGGAGTATTTGAAGCAGAAACGGAGCCATTAGAAGGAGTCACACCATTAAAAAATAATCAAATAATAAATTTAAATGGTTTAGAATTAAAAGTTCTTAATTTTTTCGGTCATACTATGGATTCTATTGCGCTATTTGATAAAAAAAATAAAAACATATTTACTGGTGATGCAATTATAGATAAATCCAGCATATATTACTTTCAGCCAACTTTCATGCCACCAGATTTTCATGAAACGGATTTATTAAAAACTTTTCAAAGATTCAGGAATATGAAAGGTGAATTGAAATCAATATCATTAGCCCATTATGGAGTATGGAAAGATGAAGATTTCGATCAGATTATAAACAGTATGGAAGAATTACATTTTGCAACAAAAAATTCAATTATTAAATGGTATAAAGAAAAACCATCTTATAATTACTTAGCTCTTAAGTATCACGAAAAATTTATACCCAAGTCGAAAATTATCAAGTTAGGATATATTGAAGTTTTAGAACAAACTATGGAATGGCTTGTTGAAGGCTTAAAAAGAAGTGGATTTATTTAAAATATCAGATAAAAATAACATAAACATATTATTTTACATTGAATACCATTTAATTATAAAAGGAAAGATATTATTTAACTGAAGGTGATAAAAAATTGTCAGGATTAAATCTGGATGTTATCGGTAAGAAATTTCCAGAAGTTACTTTTAAATATAATTGGAAAGATGTAGTATTATATGCTTTAGGAATTGGAGCTCAAGTTGATGAGCTAAACTTTTTATATGAAGGATATTCTGGAGGATTGAAAGTTTTTCCTAGTTATGCTTGTATAGTTGCCGCTGCAGGTCTTCAGCTTCAGAGACTCGGTAACATTGCTTTTTCACACTTTGTTCATGGAGAACAATCAATTAAACTTTACAAATCTTTTTCTTCTTCAGATGAAATCATTTGTCAAGCAGAAGTTGAGAATATATTTGATAAAGGAAAAGCGGCTGTTATCCATATGAAGGTTTCGGGTAAGAAAACTGGAGGTGACCCTGTATTTGATACTAAATGGGTATTCTTTTACTTGAAAGGTGGAGGTTTCGGGGGAGATCCAGGCCCTAAAACTGAACCATTAAATCCTCCAGAAAGAGTAGAACCAGACTTTAGTATCTCCTTTGATACTAATGAAAATCAAGCAGCTCTATATAGGCTTAGTGGTGATTTAAATCCTTTACATATAGATCCTGAATTTGCAAGTAGAAGCGGTAGATTTAAAGGTCCAATTCTCCATGGTTTATGTACATATGGATTTGCAACGCGTGCTATAATTTATGGAATTTGCAATGGAGATGTGGAACGATTAAAAGAATTTAATGCACGATTTACCAGTGAAGTATATCCTGGAGAAACTTTAACGACAGAAGGTTGGAAAGATAATAGACGTCATATAATTCAAGTAAAAACAGAAAGGGCAATAGTTCTTGGAAATGCTTATGCTGTAGTAGAATAAGATTTCATTACAAACTGTAAAACAATTTTATAAATAAAAATATAATTTTTAATATTTCATTTTTTTTTTGGAGGGAGCATTCTTATTATTCTTGGACCTTCGATTAAAGAGATAGCATTTTCGGGGCAATGATAAGCACACACGCCACATCCTTCACAGAATTCTTCTATTCTTTCTGCTTTATCATCATCATTTAATTCAATAGCTTTATTATAACATATATCTACACATGTACCACATCCTATACATAAATCTTCATCAATGCTAGCCAAGTAATTAGTCGCATTAACTACAGGATAAATCATACAATCTCTTGCATTTAAACAACAACAACTGCAGCAATTGCAGATAGCTACTTCTTCCTTGCCAATATCACCGTGTAGATGATATGCTTTATGGACTAACCCTGCATCTTCACATTTTTTTAGAATTTTCAAGGCTTCTTCCTTAGACACCAGTTTTGAGAAACCATGATTAGAAGTATGCCTTGCAGATTTACCTAAGGTCATACAACTTGGCGTAAGTTCGATTTGCTTACAGGGGTTGCCTAGAAATTCTTGATGTTGACGACAGTAACAATTACCTACAGCAATATCATCATATTTTTCAATCAATTCTCTAATTTTTTGAGTTGGTAATATTTTTTCTGATGGGACTTGTAGTTCTTCTTCTACGATAATGTTGATTTCTTCACCTGTTTCTAAATTTTCTAATATTGGAACCGTACGATCCAGTGGAGGCATTTGTTCTAAATCTGAACTCATTGCAGCATAATCAGATTGTATAACATCACTTAGCTCTTCATTTAGATTTTGAAATAATTTTGCGACCTTATAATTTTCCTCTGTTTTTTTAAGGTTTTTCATAAAAATATATTCAAATTGTCTATGCAGAGGTAATATTCTATACACCATTACTCCATTACGGTTAGGCTGGTTGAACATAACACCTGTTTTTGCTAAAGCATCTACTTTTTCTAATATGTCTTCCTCAGATAATCCGCTGCTCTCCTTTAACTGTTCCATTGTTTGAGAGATGGTATTCTCAAAAGCCATTAATAGATCTATATTCTCATCTTTGATGGTGTATTTTAAAATATTATACAATGTCTTTGAAAATGGATAAGGAAATCCCCCTGCTTTAGATAAGATATTAAGTGCTTTTTTATATTCAGCTTCACTACTCATTTTTTAATTTCCTATTGTAGTTTTTTTAAAACTTTAATTCTTAATAGATTATAACTTATTTTAAAAAAAATTTTATCAAATTTTAAACCATATTTATAAATTTATTTATAACATTCTCTTAGGTCTAGGATAGCAATAGTAAATTGAAGGTTCTGTGTTTTCTTCTGGTTTAAGTTGAAAAACTTTCCTTTTTGAGATCATTTCTAATAATTTACTGCTAGGCTCATCTAAATCACCAAAAAACATAGCTTGACCCTCACAGCAAATCACACAAAATGGTTTTAACCCTTGATCAATTCTATGAGAGCAAAAATTACATTTTTCGATGATATTATCCTCTTCATTAAAATTTATTACATCATAAGGACACGCAAATAAACAAGCTTTACACGCGTTACATAAATCGGGTTTCAAAATAACTGGTCCATCTTCTCTTTTTATTAGAGCCTCAGTTGGACATGAATCTACGCAGGGAGGATAAGTACAATGATTACATAGGTGGGGTAAGAAAGTCATTTCTAGATTAGGATATTTACCTTTTGGAACATCTTTCTGACCTCCACCTTGAGTTTCAACCGTAATCCAAAAGTTAGAAGTATTATTTTCTATACGACAAGCTACACTACAAGCCTCACAACCAATACACCTTTCTTGGTCAATAACCATACCATATCGAGTAATTATTTTTCCGCCTCCTTATATTTGAGTATTTCAACCGCTACATCATTCATGTGCATATTTGGCTCATAAACTTTGTTTTGTACAGGATTTATTATATCGTGAGTAAGATGATTTACACTACCTTCTTTAAATTGGTTAATCCACCAACCTTCAGTTATGTCGATAACCTCTGGTCCCACTCCTTCAGACAATCGTGCTTTTAGGGTGGTTCGACCTCTATCATTTAAAATAGTGACCCAATCACCATTATTAATGCTACATTTAGAAGCGTCAGTGGGGTTAATATCTACAAGAGGTTTAGGATTAAGGTCAAGTAATGAATTAACATTTGCAAACATTGAATGAGTTCTAAATCGACTATGACCTTGTATAAATGCTATTGGATATTTTTGAGGTCTTCCAGAAACTGGCGCTTCTATAGGGGGTAGGTAAATTGGTAAAGCTTGACCATCTTCACTTAATTGTTCTGCAAATAATTCTATTTTACCAGACGGTGTCGAGAAGGGTAGAGGGATATTACTATTTTCTGGTATGGCTCTTAAAAGCATTGCATTCTTACCTAGTTCTTCTCGTGAATATCCATCTAAGGAAGAATGATCCATAATAAGATCTATCATAGCTTCCTCACCTCCTTGAAAATATTGACCATATCCAAGTTTTTCTGCTAATCCTGCTACAATATTGACATCTGATTTAGATTCATATAATGGTTCAATTATCTTTTGTTGTAATTGAACGTATGGATAAGGGTGAGGCAAAAAGTCTGAAAATTCTAAAAAAGAACATACGGGGAGCAAGATATCAGCAAATTTGGCAGTGGGTGTCATAAATAGTTCTGTTTGGACAATCAAATCTAATTTAGGAAAGAATTCTCTGACGAGTTTATTATAATCTACACATTGATTTAAAAAATTAATAAAAGCAAACCATAATGCTTTAATGGGATAAGGTTTTCCTAAAATAACAGCATTATAAAGATTCAAAATACCCAATCTGTGAAAAGATGGTTTGTCTGGAATTGCTTTTAAGAAAGGATCCCAATTTAAAACAGCAGGTATATATCCAGAACTTATAGAGGTAGTTACATTACCCGTAATAGTCGCAACTGATATCATTCCTCGCAAAGAGATATCTCCATAATAAGTCCTAGTAAATCCCATCCAAGTAAAGAAAGTTGTTTTATCAACTTTACCGATTTTCTCACCTAATTTCCTTATAATATCAGGTGAAACTCCTGTAATTTCTGCAGCTTTATTCGGAGGATACTCGTTTGCTAAATCCATTAGCAGTTGTAAAGCAGTTTTACATTTAATTCCATTTACTTCATATTCTCCTGTGATACTTGCTGTTTTTAATGTAGAACGTCTTAATACTTTAGCTGTGCTTGAATTTTCATCAAAAATTATATATGCATTTACCTTTTTCTCACCAATATCTTTTCCTCGGAGAAGTTTTCTGTTATCTGTTCGCACCAAATAGGCACCATTAGTTTCAAATCGAATAAAATTCTGATTATATAGCCCTTCTTTAAAAATAACATACATCAGTCCAAGAGCAAGTGCTGCATCTGTTCCTGGTTTAAGTCCAATATAAATATCAGCTTTCGAAGCGGTAATCGTAAAACGAGGATCAATGACTACTAATTGAGTGCCATTTTCTTTAGCATCTAAAATTTTTCGCATAGTTTGAAGTGGTGCAGCTTCTGCAGGATTACTACCCCAAACTATTAATAAATCAGGCCATTTTCTTTGCCAAAATGTTCCAAACAAATACATATAAGGAAATTGACTACCAAATATAGTTCTACTCCCACATGGTACCCCAGCATCACCATAACCCCAAGCACTTACTCTTGTTGATTGTGTTAGACTTGCTAGCCTTAAATAAGCTCCAAACTTTGTAGTCCCTGCTCCCGGTCCACCTAATACCCAGCCTATAGATTTCCAACCATATTCATTTGAAATATTTATAAGTTTTTCAGAGATGATATCAATAGCTTTATCCCATGATATCCTTTCAAATTTTCCCTCACCACGTTTTCCAACTCGTCTCATTGGATACTTTAAACGATCTGGATGGTAAGTAATATCCAAACTAGATAATCCTCTTAGACAAATTCTTTTATCATAGGCAAGTGGGAATTCAGCAGGTTCTAATTTTATTACTTTATCATCTTTAACATGAGCCAATATACCACGA
>JAHPYZ010000077.1:4352-23966 GCA_019058425.1 Promethearchaeota archaeon | reverse complement strand
GTTTTAAAGTGTTACTAAGATATTACCCAGATATTTCTTAGTTATATTATACTGATATTGCTCTTCGTATTATAAGGTATTTAACCTATTTTTGTGATGATAATAAATGAGCAACGATGAAATTTTTGATTTAGTTGAGCTAGCAAAATCTCGAGCATCAGTTAGAGAAAGGTTTAATGAAATAGCGACGCATAACCAAAATCCTAATTCAAATCCAAATTGTGATGATGACAAATTTTTAGCAGATCTTTTAAAAGTTTTAAAAATTAAGACATACGTAGTTGGGGTTGGTGGGGCAGGGAATAATACAGTTTCTCGGTTAGATGATATGGGTATCAGTCATGCTGAAACTATAAATATTAATACAGATGCACATGACTTATATTATTCAAATTCAAAACACAAAATATTAATTGGAAAAGAAACGTGTAATGGGTTAGGGTCAGGTAATGATCCCTTAGTTGGCGCTGAAGCCGCAGAAGAAGATCGTGAAAGATTAAACCAAACATTGAATGCAGATATAATATTTTTAACATGTGGCTTAGGAGGGGGTACAGGAACTGGAGCAGCTCCTGTTATTGCATCAGAAGCAAAAAAAAATAATGCCATTGTTGTTACTTTTTGCTCACTTCCATTCAATTCTGAAGGTAAACAACGATCAGCAAGAGCTCAACTAGGTTTAAAAAACCTTGCTCAATATTCTGATTTCCTAATTCCAATTCCAAATGATAATTTATTAGGAATTGTTGGAAAAATACCTATGATAACGGGATTTAAGATAATGGATGAAATCTTAATAAGGAATATTGGCGAAGTGGTAAATTTAATTAATAATTGTGGCTTAGTCAATATTGATTTCGCAGATGTGAAAAAAACTCTTTTGGAAAACCCAAATGGAAAATATCCTTCAGGATTAGTAGGTATAGCGGAATGCTTAGGGGATGACTCAGATTTAATTGAAAAAGCGAGATTGGCGTTAAATAATCCTCTATTAAAGCCAGATCCAAGACAAGTGAATAGATGTTTAGTATCAGTCACAGGTGATCATACTTTAACATTATCAAAAGTTGATAAAGTAGTATCTACTATTTCAACTGAAATTCCTGAAGAAGCTCAATTAAAATTTGGAGTTCAGAATAAGCCTGATATGGGATCCAAGATCAAGATAATGGTATTAGCAAATGGACCAGTATCTCCTTATGTACGAGCAGCTGTAGACTCTAATATGGATTTTTCTCCTACTAGCATAGTTGGATTCTAATTTGTTGTTTTACATCTATATTATATTTTTGAAGATTTATCTTCTTTCATTCATTTTCAACAATCATTAACTCAAGAAAATGATGTGATAATTAGATATGAGTAAAAAAGAAATGCCATTAGATGTCCTCAAAACTGAAATTCGTAATTTTTTGGATAATAGGAAGGTATTGGTACTCTGTACTTGTAGTAATAATATTCCACGGGCAACTCCTATGGATTTTTATACAGAAAAAGAGAGTTTCAATATTTATGTAGGCCCCGCTCCTGGAAGGAAAGTGAAGAACATAGAAGAGAATCCAAATGTTAGTATTGGAATATATACACCTATGTCTGAAGGAAAGATCCAGGGTATGCAAATTACAGCAACGGGTAAAGATAGATTGATATTTTTAAAAGAAGGAGACGAAGAATTCAAAAAAACGCAAAAAATTGTCCATGGAAGAAGAAAACTTTTATTGAAAATAATTCCTGAAAAGATTGAACTTCTTGACTATGATTTCATAAAAGATGGATATTCAAGACTTCAAGTTTTAGAATTTTAATCCACTAATACATTCATTGAATTATATATCTTAAAACCAAAGCGTTCATACAATTTTTGAGCTGGGATCCCTTCTGTAACTGTAAGAATTGCTTTTCTATAACCTTTTTTTTGAATAGTATTCAAGCATTTTGAAAGTAGAGCTGAACCAAATCCTTTACTTCTGAGTGCTTTATCAACTGCAATGTTTTGAATTATAAATTCACCTTCTCTATCTCCATCTTCTATTAGGCATATTCCAACAATTTGTCCTTTCTTATCTTTTACGACAAATGAAAATTCTTTTAGCATGTAGGTTTTCATACTATTATTCAAATATTCTAAATAGAGAGGAATCGATGTTATATCTTCCCAAAAAGTTGTATCCAGATGATTTTTAAATGCATTAACACATAATTCTGCTATTTCTGAAAAGTCATTTTCATTAAAGGGAGCGAAATAGTATTCAGGTAACAACTCATAAGTTTTATCAAACAAATCTAAGTTAAATATCATATTATTTCTTTTCACTATACTGTATCCAAGTCTTTTTAGTGGATTTGCTAAGTAGTCTTCTGGAAATGTAAATGCTGCATTATCAAATTTAATCTGCTCGTTAGTAGATTTTAACTTTTTAATAGCGTCTCTTAATAGAATAAATGCAACTTCTTCTCTCTCAACAGTATCTAATATAAAAAAATGCCTAATCAAAACGAAATTTTCGTTTATATGTCTAAAAATTAAGAAACCTAACACATCCTCTTCTTTGCTGAGCTCAAAACAAGTAAAATGTTCACGTCTAGATTTAATAATGTTTTCAATCCGCTCATACCAAGATTCTGCTTCTTTTATATTTTCATGTTGAACTGTCTCTGCAAAATATTTAATTAAAGATTCTCTGAGATTATTGAGAATTTTTTCATGTTTCCTTTGTGAAAAATTAAGTTCGCTTACATCAAACAAATAAATTCACCTCATATAAAGTAATAAAATCAAAATAAAAAATTTGTTTATTAAAATTAGAAAAAGTATTTGATTGCTTCTTCAGCATCCAATAATAATTCAGGAAAGTATCTGTAGCCCTCTACTGTAGCATATAAAGTATATCTTTTACCAATTGCCTTTAAAGTTTCCTTTGTTTTATCATCTGGAAATTCGTACACAGCATAGGTTTTATAGTGACCATCGGGAGACACTACTGACCAGTGATGAATTTTTTTTACGAAATCAGGGTATGCTGATTTATCTTTTGACATATATATTTTAAGTAATTCTTTAGCCTTACTTGGCGGATACCAACCTGTAACTAACATATGAGCCATTTGATTTCTACCTCATTTTAATTAAAATTTGATAATTTTGTAAGTAATATTAAATCCAATAGCTTAAAAGCTTTATCAGATAAAAAGAAGAGTTTTATAATTCTAATTGTTCCCAAATAATTATGTATTATACTTTCGAATTCAAAGCTTTGAAAATTTTTTCTTTTAATTTTATTATAGAAAAAGGTTTTTCCTGAAAACTTATGGCTCCTGCTTTCAGAGCTGTATCTCTAATTTGATTATCTGCACTTGCAAAAATAATTTTCATATTAGGATCTATTTCTAAAATCTCTTTCATAGTATCTATTCCATTTTTAAATGGCATTCGATGATCCATAATTATCAGATCAGGTCTAGCTAAAAAGTTTTTAAATTTCAAAACAGCCTCATTTCCATCAAAGGCACATCCAATCACGTCATATCCGAAAACTTGGAATGCATTTTTATATAATCTTACTATATTTACGTCATCTTCAACAATGAATATATTTGGTATTAGCAATCCACCTCAGGTAGTAACACAATGAATTTAGATCCTTGTTTATAATCATTTGGAATTCTATCTTCAACCCAAACAAGACCATCAAGCTTCCCAACAATTATTCTTACAAGTGATAAGCCTAATCCCATCCCTATTGTTGATTTATCCTGATTATAAGCACGATTGAAAATAATTTTTTTTCTTGAGTCTTCAATTCCTCTTCCGTTATCAGAAAAATCAATTCTAATATATGCTTTTTGGTTCTTTATTACTTTTAATATCCCAATTGATATATGAATTTCGTCATTATCATTGTGGATAATAGAATTCAGTAAAATGTTTTCAATTACTTCATTTAACAGCTCATTTCCAAGGATTAGATAGTTAGATTGATAATTAGGTTCTAATTTAATGAGAGTTTTTTTGTTCTTAAATGACTTTTGAATGTTACTAATATTCATCTGAAGTAATTGGTAAATATTCATCTCTTCTAAAGATTGCTCAAAAGATTCTATTTCGGAAAATTTTTTGATATTATTAATTAAATGAGTTGCTCTATCTATTTGAAAATGGATTTTTTCAAAAAAATCTCTGTCATGTAAAAGTTCCATTTTATTTTTCGATTCATATTCATATAATTCCAAAGAGGTACGAATAGGTTGTAGTATATTTCTCATATCATGCGTAAATAGATCTTTATAGAAATTTTCTCGATAGAAAGCTTCACGGTACTTTTCTTCTGATTCTTTAAGTTTTCTTTCAGATTTTTTACGATCACTGATGTCATGAGCAAATGCACAGTTATATTCTTTATTATCATATTGTAAATAACTTATATATGCTTCTACAGGGATTAATACTCCATTTTTCTTTTGATGATAGGTCTCTATAATAATTGATCCTTTCTCTTTAATTCTTTCCCATGTAGGCCTCCAAGCTTCTTTAGGATAAGTCGGATTTAGATCAAAACCCTTCATACTAAGTAATTCCTCACGTGTATATCCTAAAGATTTACACAAAGCCTCATTTACATAAATAATTTGAAATTTTTCATCCATCCAAAAAGCAGGGTCAACACTATGGTCTATTGCAAATTGAGTTAACTTTAATGCAGATTCAGCCTCTTTTTTTTCGGTAATATCAATAAACATCCCTAGAAGTGCAGGACGACCGTTATACGTAATTTTTCTAAATAAATTTTCTGCCCAAATTATTTCTCCCGATTTCTTAATAGCCTTAGATTGAAATTGTATTTCTTGCTGATCATTGTCCTGAATAATTTGTTCTATTAATTTAATTTCTTCTTCTATAGAATCGGGATGAATAACTTTGTGGAAGTCATCAAAAGTCCAACTTGTTAATTCTTCGTAATCATAACCAAATGTTTCACATAATTTTTTATTTACGTAAATAACTTTATTATCCTGTAAGATGCCAACTGAAACTAACAATTGTTCAGAGATTTGCCTGAATTTTTCTTCGGATTCCTTTAGTTTTCTTTCTGATTCAAATTGCTCAGATATATCTATAAACATGCCGATAAGAGCAGGACGGTCATTGTATGTAAGTTTTTTAAAAATAGCATCAGCATAGAATATATCCCCCGATTTTTTTATCCCTCGTGTTTGAAACTGGATTTCATTTACATTTGGATCAGTTTGTATTGTTTTTATATATTCCAATTCCCGTTCCAGATCATCGGGATGAATAGTTCGAACAAATTCCCCTTCATCCCAAGTTTGCATCTCATTCATGTTATATCCAAAAATTTCTTCTGCCATTTTATTTACGTATAGTATTTTTCCATCTTGAAGAATCCCAATTCCAATTAAAATTTGCTCAGAAATCCCTCTAAATTTTTTCTCTGATTCTTCTAAATCCTGTTGAACTTTTTTTATATCTGAAATATCAAGGATTACTCCTTGGAAATGAGTAATTTCACCAGAATTACTCCTCCTTATGAAGGTCCTATCATCAATCCAAATTGTCTCCTTTGATTTACTAATGATTCTATATTCCTGTTTAAATTCTGTCATATCACTTTGGCTATATTTTGCAACCTCGATTTTCACACGTTCTAAGTCTTTGGGATGAATTATATCAGAATATTTGATTTTACCTGAGAGAAATTCATCTCTGGTATATCCAAATTGAGTAATATTTTCAGAAACAAACTCTACTGGCCAATTTTCCTCATTCTTCCAAAGAAATACAATAACAGGACTTTTATTTATTATAAATTCTAGTTCTTTATATCGGTTCATTAACTCTACTAAATCCTTTTTAATTTTAGTCATTTTAAATTCATCTAAAATTTAATATGTGTGTTGAGCAACCTAATTCACTTTATAAAATATAAAAAATCTCATTTAAATTCTTTTTCAAATTGAAACTTGAAATAGTAAAACTTAAAGTAAATTTGTTAAGAAATAAAATATTAAAGAAATTATTATAGGAGAATCATAATTTTCTTAATTGTTTTATAAAATAGTTTTGATTATCATAATTTGATTAAATTGCTCACCGATAAAATATAGATATAATTTTTGATGAATTTCTAGATTTGTTTGAATGTTCAATTCATGGTTAGAAATAAAAGGAACTCCTCTTTTTAGACTCATACGTGTATATCCATCATCGTAATCCAGTAAACTAAAATCTGATATTATACATATATAGATTTTTTAATCATTGAAATCTATTTTTCTTATTGAGATTTCTTATTAAAAATGTAAAAAGCGCTTAAGTGAGTAATTGAGAAATGATTAATGTATGAGGGGAGAATAATGGAACTTAAAGAAATAGCAAAGGATGTATATGCGTGCTTACAGGAGGACAGGGGACTTGGATGGAATAATACAGGGTTCATGAATCTTGGTGGGGGATTGGCTATTGATACTTTTTACGATTTGAACCGTACAAGACAGATGATCCAGCTCTATAAAACAATAACATCCATTCCAGTACAACGTCTCGTGAATACCCATCATAATGGCGATCACACCTGGGGTAATCAGCTTTTCCAAGGCTCTGAGATTATTGCACACCGCCTCTGTGCTGAAGAAATAGAAAAAGATAAAAAACGTAATTTGCCTGGAATATTTCAGAAATGGATACAAAACCCTGAGGTTTTTCCACCAGGAATGAAACAATTTGTAGAGGCATTAAGTCAGTTTGACTTTTCGGGAATTGAGCTTACGTTGCCAAATCATTTAATCGAAGATAGGTTAGATCTTGAACTTGATGGTTACCCCTGCCAACTTATTTATGTTGGCCCAGCACACACTTCCTCTGATCTAATCGTGTATCTCCCCGACCACAAAGTTATCTTTGCTGGTGATATTGTCGTCTCGAAATGTACACCAATCGGTTGGGAAGGTACGCATGCTAAATGGATTAAAGCATTAGATCTTGTGTTATCCTTAGAGCCCGAGTTTGTTGTGCCAGGGCATGGTCCTCTCTGTGGTGTCGATGAAGTGAAGCAGTTACGAGCTTATTTCGAGTTTGTATATTCTGAGGCCAAGCGATTCTTTGATGAGGGACTTGATCCTCTCGAGGCATCGAAGAAGATCAATCTCGGACCTTATGCTGATTGGAGTGAACCAGAGCGATTATTCTTTAATGTTAACAGAGCTTATCGAGAATTTCGGAATTTAGAACCCTGGGATGCACCCTTCAACTTATTAGATCTTTTCGGTAAATGTAATGAATTACGGATTCACTGGGATGGAATCTAAAGTAGTTCAAGAAAAATAGATACTTTTGATCGGGAAGAAAATTTATAATAAAATTGTTAAGATATAAAATATTAAATGAAATAATTATAGGAGAATCATAATTTTCTTAATTATTTTATAAAACAGTTTTGATTATCAAAATTTGATTATAGTGCTCACCGATAAAGAAAAGTTAGAACTAAAGGATGCTCACACAGATAAACAGTTAAAAAAAATTTTTAAAAAAATCGCATCAAAAAATCCTGACGCTTATTTTCCTACTAAGGAACTTAAAGAATTGGGATATATTAGAAAAAAGTGTGAAGTTTGCGGAGCATTTTTTTGGACTACACTTAAGGAAAGGGAAGTTTGTGGAGATCCTGCATGTTCAGGTGGTTTTCAGGTAGTCATAGATAATCCTTCTAAAGTCCGATTATCATTTATTGGTGTGTGGGAAAAAATCGTTGAGATATTAGAACCAAGAGGATATGTTCCTATTAAGAGGTATCCCTGTGTAGCTCGATGGAATCCAACTTCTGAATTTACAATCGCATCGATATCAGCGTTCCAACCATATGTTATTACAGGTGAAGTAGAACCACCAGCTAAAAAGTTGGTAATTCCTCAATTTTGTTTAAGATTCAATGATATTGAAAATGTAGGAATAACAGGTTCTCATAACACTGGTTTTGTTATGATAGGACAACATACATTTGTAACTCCTGAAGAGTGGAATCAAGAGGAGCTTTTTATAGATATTCATGATTTTATTCATGTGGGTGTAGGATTACCAAAAGAAGAAATTACTATACATGAAGATTCTTGGGCTGGTGGGGGTTCATTTGGGTGCAGTCTTGAATTCTTTAGTAGAGGAGTAGAACTATTTAATCAAGTTTATACTATGTTTGAACAAACTCCTGAAGGACCACGTGAACTTAAACTTAAAGTTCTTGATATGGGTTTAGGTCAAGAACGAGTTACATGGTTTTCTCAAGGCACTCCTAACATGTATGAAGCCATTTTCCCATTTGTTCTTTCAAAATTAAGAAAAATCACAAAAATCGATTTGGATTTAGAATTATATAATAAATTTTCTCAGTTTTCAGCTTATTTAAATGTAGATGAAGTTGATGACATGGATGAAGCTTGGAATCGCGTTGCTAAAGAATTAAAGATTGGAGTAAAGAAATTAAAACACAAAATATTGCCAATGACGGCACTATACTCTATCACAGAACATGCCCGTAGCTTACTCTTTGCAATAAATGATGGGAAGCTTCCTTCAAACGTTGGTGGAGGTTATAATTTAAGAGTAATATTTCGTCGTGCTATAAGCTTTATTGATAAGTTCAATTGGGAAATTGACATGTCCGATGTTTGCCAATGGCACGCTGATGAATTAAAAGCGATCTTCCCTGAGGTTTCAGAACATCTTGATGAAATACGTGAAATTTTAGATGTTGAGAAGGAAAAATTTTATGCAACTAAACAAAAAGCAGGAAAAATCATAGAAAAATTACTGAAAAAAGGAGATATATCTACAGAAACTCTAATTGAACTTTATGATTCTAATGGTATAAGTCCTGATATGGTAAAAACAGCAGCTAAAAAGTATGGTATCAAAATAAATATTCCTGATGACTTTTATAATCTAGTAGTCGAGAGACATGAAATATCTGAACAAATTCATGCCACTAGAAAAGAAATTGATCTAAATTTAGAAGGAATTCCTGAAACAAAATCACTTTATTATTATGACTATACCGAGACTTCTAATGAAGCAAAAGTGTTAAAGATCATTGATAAAATGGTGGTTCTCGATAAAACAGTTACTTATCCAACATCAGGAGGACAACTTCATGATATTGGTACTATCAATAGTCAAAAATTCTCTGATGCTTTTAAACAGGGGAACTATACAGTTCATGTTTTGGATGAGAAACCAAATTTTAAGGAGGGAGATATTGTTAAAGTTAAAGTTGATAAGGATTGGCGTACTCAACTCTCCCAACATCACACTGCTACTCATATTGTAAATGCCGCAGCTCGAGATGTTTTAGGAAGTCATGTAAATCAAGCAGGAGCAAAAAAAACCCTAAAAAATTCTCATTTGGATATAACTCATTATGAGCAGATTCCAAGAGAAAAACTTCTTGAAATTGAAAAGAAAGCAAATGAGATAGTTGAAGAAGGAATAGATTTAAATCTCAGTTTCATCCCTCGTGCTGAAGCAGAAAAAAATTATGGAATGATGATCTATCAAGGAGGAGCTGTACCAGGAAAAAATCTAAGAATTGTAGAAATACCAGGAGTTGATGTCGAAGCTTGCGGAGGTACACATTTGAATAACACTTCAGAGACCGGATATATCCACATAACTAAATCTCAAAAGATACAAGATGGCATTGTCAGATTAACGTTTGTAGCCGGTGAAGCAACCAACAAGTTAAAAGAAAAACATAAAAAGATTCTCGAAGAATTAAAAAGTGTTCTCAATGTCGAACGTAAACAACTTGTAGGTCGCATAAAAGAATTACTTGATAAATGGAAAAATGTAAATAAAGCACTAAAAACTGGTAAGGTAGATAAAAGAGATTTACACCTAATCTCCAAAGAAGTATTTGAAGGAGATGTATTATCAGAAATTTCTTACATTTTAAGTACTAAGAAAGATGATATCCTTAATAAAATCAATAAATTATACTCAGAATGGAAAGAAGGAATAAAGAAAATCAAGCAAACAAAGAATCTTCTTAATACTGAATATATAGATGAATTGATTGCTAATAGTCTAAATTATAAATCATATAATCTAATATTAGAGTTTTTTGAAGACCTTTCACGGGATGATCTTAAAAATTTCTCTATAAGAATAATGAAGCATAATGAAAATGCTTTATCCATTTTTTTGAATAAAACAAAAAGTGGGATTATGATCTTAGCCATGCAAGGAGAAGAACCACTTAAAAAGCTAGATTTAAATATAGGTGGCCTTGTAAAAGAATGTGTTGAACATTTTGGTGGAAAAGGCGGAGGTAAGAAGGATTATGGTCAAGGTTTTATAAATAATGTCAATATAAATGTCAATGATATTAAATCTTATCTTAGGAATAAATTAGATATCACTTAGTTTTGATCAACATTTTTCTATATAGACTATATAGACACTATATTTTATTACGAGAAAGCTTAAAACTCTATTTTTTTTAAATATAATTAAGAAAAAAAGTGAAAGTATATATTAAAATTGCAAATTTAGGAGAAAAAAATTATGAAACCTATTTTTAGAGAATTTTGCTGTCCACAATGTGAAGAATTACGCTACGTAAATGTTAATGGTGTTTGTTTTGATTGTAATAATGAAAACACTCTTATAGCATTAGCAAAACAGCGTAAATTACAGCAAAAGTTCGCTATGACAATTCATTCTCTCAGTGTAGAGAGTTATAACTAGAAATATTTTAGTTTTTATTTTACTTGAATTTTTACAATCTAATCTTTTTTATCTAAGATTTTTATTTCATCAAAAACATTTTAAATTTAGTACTAATTATTAAATTTATAAATTATAGAAATTCTCTCTTAAAAATTAATCTTAATATGAGGAGATGCTGAAAATTGGTAGAGATTATACAAATTAGCGATTTACATTACGGAAGTGAATTCCGAGAAGATTGTTTTGAAAATATTGTTAGTTATATTAAAGAAACTCATCCGGATATTGTAGTTTGCACTGGAGATATTGTACATAAGGGAAGAGTCAATCAATTCAAAAATGTAGTTCAACATATAAAGAGAATAAAGGATATTACTAAATTTATAGCAGTACCAGGCAATCATGATGCTAAAAATTCAGGGATCGTATTTTTTGAGAAATTAATTGGACCAAGAAGATCTAGAATAATTCTAGAAAAAAAAAATGCCCTGATTGTAGGTATCTGTTCTGCAAGAGATGATATGGCTGAAGGAATGATTGGAGATGAACAATTGGATTGGTTAGGTCGCCAATTTGATAGGAATTTAGAAGATAGAGTGATAGCATTACATCACCATTTAATTCCAATTCCAATGTCTGGACAAAAATTTACAACAGTCCGAGATGCGGGAGAAATCTTAGAATTCACTAATTTATTTGAAGTAGATTTAGTATTAATGGGCCATCGCCATGTTCCTCATGCTTATACAATTTCTTGGAAGAATTCATCAAGTACAACTTTTCTTTACTGTGGTACTTCAACTTCAAATAAAGTCCGCGCTGATGATTCCCCTAGTTTTAATCATATTTTTCTTAATGAAGGCAATTTAGAAGTGTACATAGTTAATTCAACCAATCTTACGAAAAGTTTATTATTGGAAAGAAAAGAACATCATACAGAGTTTATTAGACCACGGAAAACTAGAATCGAGCATTTACTTGCATCAGAAGTATGGGATGAATAATAAGAATTCTATAAAACAGGTGTATAAATATACCCAAACCAGTTACACCCTTGTTAACAGTTGATGCTGTAATTTTATTAAATAACAAAAAGAATATTGTCCTAATACGTCGTAAAAATCCTCCTTTTCAAGGACAATTTGCATTACCGGGAGGATTTGTTGATGTAGGCGAAACTGTTGAAAATGCTTGTATTCGTGAAGCAAAAGAGGAAACAAATATTAATGTGAAAATTCTAAACCTTATTGGAGTTTTCTCCGATCCAAAGAGAGATCCAAGAGGCCATAATATCACTGTCGCTTTTCTGTGTGAATCGTTAACAAAAAAAGAGAAACCAAAAGCTTTAGATGATGCTGCTTCCTTAGAAGTCATTCCCTTATCAAAAGTTTCCACATTAGATTTAGCTTTTGATCATATGGAAATCATTAAGACTTCAGGGATTCTAGATAACTCAAAATAAGGTTTTATCCTTTTTCCTTTATTTCATAGAGATTTTGAAAAGAATCTTTAATAAATAGATAATATCCATTACTATCTTTCCTTGGAACTTTTACAATCTCATATCCCATTGAAGTTGCCTTCTTAATAAATTCATCTCTATTTTCTATTAATAAACACGAATGGGTAAATTTATCATGTGCTTTGCTATCATCATCAGTAATAAAAACTTCAAAGCTTAGAGTGCCTTTTTCATATCTTATGATTTTTTGTTCTTTACTTACTCCAAAGAATTTTTCCATCAAATCCGCTGAGACTGTGAACGATCTAGTTTTTTCAAGACCCAATAGTTCAATAAAAAATTCATTAGAATTGTTTTCATTATTTACCGCAATAGCTACATGCTCTAAGTTTTTCTCACTCATTTTTATCAATTTTGTATTTAATTTCTTAAAGGGATAAAATTAATCAAATTTCTAATATTTAATTATTTAAAATTTTAGTTTAATAATAATATCGTTAGGTAAATATTCTCATTTGTATTTTTGTTTAAACTTTAAAAATTTATAGGTTATAATATTATTAATAGTTCAAAAAAAAATGGAATAAGGTTAAGGGATTTCGTGGATGACTAAGGTCTCAGAACAACAATTTCTAAATAAACTTGTCGAGGTTATATATAAACTTTCAAATATTGTGAAAACTCAATCCCCTCGCTTCAAGAAAAAATGGGATGATTATTTGAAACCACTTAATAGTGAACCTCATATAATCCGTCAAATACCTCTTGATAAAGATAAATTCTTAAAAGAAATCGATTACCGAATTTCAGTCTTAAAAATTGTAGAACAAGCAACTCTGGATGGATTTTATTCAGTAAAGACTTTATTAAAAACTTTATACGGTTCCTATTTTGATTCTGAACTATTTAAAAATGATTTTTCTGAGGAAGATCAATTAATATTGAAATATCTCATAGCAAAAGAGATTTTAGGAAATCTTATACAATATAATATATTAGATCATGAATCTGTTCCCCTAAAATATAATATTATTGCTAGAAATTATACATTGATCAAATTAAAAGGTCAAAGAGATATTGAAATTCTTGATAGTTTAAAGAAATTGAATATTAAAGATGTGAAGATGGCTGATGTCGAAACTTTTATGAAAGAAATCGAATCAGATGGATTCATTGACATTAAAAAAAAAGGAAATAACTATCATTATAACTTAAATAAAGAATTAGAACTATCTAAAGAGGGAAAATTATACTATAGTCAAGTACTTCAACCACTCGTTGATTTTCCAACTCTCTTTTTTCGAAGTTTTTTTAATATCAGAGAATTGAATGTTACTTTAGATCAAAATATCCAATATCATGATTTTCTGCAAAAAATTCTGCTAAAAACCGCTATACAAGGATTCTCTCCTACAAATTATGTCTTTAAGAATTTAATAAAGTATTATGAGAAAATCAAAGAAGAATCTAATTAAGATCTTGTAGTTCTTATTAAAATTTGAAATCCTTCAATACATCGTCTACAGAATAATTATCATGAAGAATTTTACTTATAGATTGAACTAACTTTGTAGGATCTTCCGATTGAAATACATTTCTTCCAAATGCAACACCCGAACAGCCAGCTTCAACCGAATCAGATACCATTTGGAGCAAATCTGGAACAGTGTCCATTTTTGGCCCACCAGCAATAACGATTGGAATATGTTTTACTCCTTTTGTAATTTTCCTAAATGAATCAATATCACCAGTGTAATTTGTTTTTACTATATCAGCTCCTAATTCTGCTCCTGCTCTAACAGCAATATTAACTACACTAGGATCATTCTCATCTGTTATTTTTTTACCTCTTGGATACATCATGGCTATTAAGGGTACACCCCATTCTCTTGTACTTTCCACTATTTTTTGAGCATCTTGAAGCATTTCTGGTTCATCATCAGCACCAATATTAATATGTATTGAAACCGCATCTGCACCCATTTTTAACGCGCGTTCAACAGAACAAACTAAAACCTTTCGATTAGGATCTGGTGATAAACTAGTAGCTCCTGATAAATGAATAATTAACCCAATATCCTTTCCATATTGTCTATGTCCCGCACCAACCATCCCAGAATGCATTAAAACTGCACTTGCTCCTCCTAGAGCCACTTTATCTACCATTGCTGCTAAATCTTCCAATCCTTGGATAGTACCCATTGTTAATCCGTGATCCATTGGAATTATTATAGTTTTTTTACTTTTCCTATCAAATATCCGTTCCATTCTTATCTTTTTACCAAGACTCATAAGCTCACTTTGATCAATTGTTTAAAATATAATATTGATTTTTCTAGTGTTTTGTTGTAATTACTTTAAATATTTATGCTTTCTTTTCTTCTTTTAAAATTTTCAAAAATTCATAAAAAAACATATAAGAATATTTGAAATCATCATCTTCTTTGGAATATTCTAAAGCATCTAGAAAAAGCTGTTTAAATTTAGGTTTGTCCTTCTTAAGAATGATATCTTTATATTCCTTTATTAGACTTTCAAATAGATTTAACACTTCATAAAATTCTTGATTTTCTATTTGAATTTCAGCAAACATATCCATCTCTCTTTGAATAATACTCTCAGCAAATACTTTTTGCAACAAGAATGTAGTTCCGGTATATTTTGTTAACTCTGTCAATGGTTCTTTTGTCCTTCTAATAAGATTTAAAAAAAGAATGTTGAACATATGAGGAACACCTAATGTTAAAGCAATTCGCTTGTCATGGATATCTGGTATAGTTTCAGTAATAATTAATCCATTTAATTCAAAAATTTTAATCAAATCTTTTACTTTCTCCTCATAATTTACTGTACCACCAATTTTGATTAGAAGCATAACAAAATTCCTCATATTTTTTATGCCTGGTCCGAACATAGGATGTAGTGAAAGACAATTGATAGGATAATTTTTGATAGATTCTTTCATAGTTTTTACGACTTCACTTTTTAATGATGATATATCGACAAGCAAGGCATTTTTTTTTAATAAAGGTGATACTTTATGGATCATGCTAGCAGTAGAAGAAATTGGAATTGAGACTAAAATTATATCTGCTTCTTTCACACTTTCTTCTAAAGAAGACTCATATTTTACATCCAACTTTTTGGCAGCTGTCTTTAATTTCTCTAAATTTCTTGCATGTAATGTAATTTTAAATCCATGTTCCTTAAAAAATTCCCCAAATACCTTACCCATACCGCCAGAGCCACCTATAATAGTAAGATTTTTTCCTAACATGTGCAGTTCACTTAAATAAATCTAGTTTTTTTCAATTAAATATTATTAGAATTCTTTAGTCTTCTTTATTGGGATACTGAATTCTTCTAAAAGAGGAATAATATGTTTCTTATCTTCAGAATTTGTCCCTTTCCAATCTAGAATAAAATAATCAACCTTTTCAAGAGTATTTTCTATCATTTGCGTGATTAAATCCTTGTTTAATTCTTGAACATAATATTTTGGGCAAATAAAAGACATAGCAAGATTCTTGTTCCTAATTAATCTATGGAAGTTTGGAGCATAATGAGTACCTCCAAAGCCTAAACCAACAGTTTGGTTACCCTCTTCTTTATATTCATTATATTTTTGAATAGTACTAATAATCGCATTAGCTAATAACACCCCTGCATCATCAATTTTCCATTCTGCTCTGCTACTTCCTAATTCCATGAATATTAACGGTATATCTAAAATTGTAGGACCATGATGAGTTACTTCTATATCAAGAGAGAATTCTGTTAATGAATGTGTAGATTCTTGTTCAGTTAATGAAATAAATCCTGCTCTATGAAGTAAAGCGCTTGACTGTGATAAATCTTGAGGTTCTCCACCAAAATCAGCAGATTTTCCCCAATTTCCGGTTGTATGTACTAAAAATGCGGGTCGAGCAGTTTTCGATCTATGACGACTTGCAAAAATAAGCAAATCAGGCTTAAGGTCTGAACTCCCTAATTTCAAATCATTCAGTAAAATTAACGGTTCCTTAGTAAGTCCGAGAAACACTTCGTTATCACTTAGATCATTGGTTAATTTAAAAACTGGATTTCCATGCCATATGATAGTTGTCTCTTCGAAATTAAAAACTTTAGAATTCAAAATTTTTTCTCTGATATTCATTGAAGCATTATCTTCGGTTGAACTTATGATAAGAAACTCGATTAAATTTCACCAAAATACTTTTTTTTCCTTTACATCATTATAATATATAAAGTTTTTCTAATTCTAGAGTATTACTACAACTTTATTAAATCTTAAATCTATTTTCATTATTAATGAGTGTTGATTTAATAATAGTTTTACTTATTTCTTTATCTTTTGGAGTTTTATTTTTTATTGCAGATTATTTTGAAAATAAACTTATTCAAGTACATGCCTCATTAATCGCGGGAATATCAGTAACTTATTTCTTCCTTATTGTACTTCCTGAAATAGCTAAACGATTACCAGAATTTCCATTTCAATTAACAATATTTGAATATCTCTTTGTCCTCATCGGTTTTTCATTTATTCATGTATCTGAAAAATTAATTCTACAGAAAGCTGAAATAAAAACTCAAAAAAAAATGAGGAAATTAATCAAAAAAGAAAAAATTTTAGAAGATGTTGAACGTAATATGGAAAAAATTCTCACAAAAGAATTAATTCATGAAGATCTAGATATGGTTGCACTAAAAGAATTTGCTAGGACATTATCTGAATTAAATGAGCAAGAAGAGGATATGAAAAATAATATAAATAACTATAAAATTAAGATTCAAAATAAAATTAACAAAGAGCTAACAAACTTTCGATTCATTACAGACTATATTTATCACTTTCTTGTAGGTATTATTTTAGTAGGATTATTAAGGATTGAACTAGTAGGAGGTATTCTCTTTTTTGTATATGCCTTTTTTAGAACTGTAGTAATTAAACGATCTGAAGCACATATCATATTCACTGACTTAGAAATTTATGAAGAAGAAGAGTATGAAGAAAATGCAATTATTAAGTATGTTTCATGTGGTTCTGCCTTAACAGGAATAATAATTGGATTAATTATAATTGCCTTCTTGCCCGTTAATTTAGAACTCTTGTTTATTTTCTATTCCTTCATCTCTGGGGTGATTTTATATGTTATTGTAAGAGAAGTAATACCCGAAAAAGAAAAAGGAAATCCATTGAAATTCCTAATTGGTTTAGTGGGATTTGGTGTTATAATAATCGTTATTAATATTTTTACACACGTTTTTAACTTTTAAACTTCACTCTTTGAAAATAATAAATTTTTTATAAATTAGAATAATGAGAGAGATTATTCTTTATTTCAATAAATGGACTCTTTATAAATATTTAAATTCATTAAAACTAAGTTTAAATTAACGTGAGGTTATGAATTAAAATGGATATGAAAAAAAAATCATTTAATGAGATCCTTTCAATTGATGAAGATGACAAAAAAATCATTGAAATGATAGAGAAGAACCCAGATATTACACATTCTGATATTGCAAAGGAAATTGAAAAATCGCAACCCGCTGTAGGGGCTCGGATAATCAAGTTAGAAAGGAAACATCTACTCACAAAACAAGTGGGCTTTAATGTAAAACAAGTTGATATTAAAGTTGCTATAGTCTATATTTCCACTAAGGATGTTGATGATATTGTTAAAAAAATAGAAAATTGTCCCTTTATTAACCATGCATTCAAGATCTCAGGTGAATTTAATGTACTCTGTTTTATTGCCGCTTCTGATTTACAAACCATTGAAAAATTAGTTGACTTATGCTTTAGACGAGATCTAAATGTTATTAATGTTAAAACCAATATTTTAATTGAGTCCATCCATGATTTTGTTGTTCCAATTGATTTTCAAATAGAAAATTTTGATGGTAGGTATTGTGGCCCTGGTTGTAATATGGTGGAAGATCTACCCAAATTTAAATTTAATCAAGAAGAAGAAAATTAATTAATTTAACTGTTTTTTTATATTTGTTAAAATTAGGAAAGTAATGCGAAGTTAAGTATCCACAGCCCTTACCAGTCCTTTTGCTTTAGCGATTTTGTACTTACAAGCATCTCCGCATCCATCTTCTAAGGTTGGATTATGCTCTTCAGAATCGAAATCGATTGGTAGAATAAAATCCTTCGCAATATCTAACACGACTTCCATTGAAACACTACTTACTTGAGGGTTATTTCGAAAATGGTAGTTTATAATATTATCAAGTTTTGGAAGTTTGGAACTCGCGAGTAAAATACAAATGTTATGTTCGCCTGAAAGTTTAAATGCGTTGAGCATAAAAGGGCAGTGTTTAGCCATATCCATTATCTCACCGGGATTCTTTGTTTTTATCTCAACTGTTGCAAGATGCAAATCTACCTTCTTAAAATTGATCCCCGGCTGAAATTGCAGAATCCCATTCTTTTCCAGCTTTTTAATGCGCATCCCCACAGTTGGCTGCGATCTACTTATTTTTGTAGCGATTTCTGTATGTGTAAGATTAGGATCTTCCTGAACAAGCGCGATTATCTGCTTATCTATATCATCAAGCTTTAATTTATCGGATATCATAATATTTTATTCTTATAGTTATTTACTTCTAATTAAGTAAAAATTTTTGTTACTTATAATTCTACAGTTTTTTCTTATAAAAAATTAGTCGCCTTTATTTCAGCTTCTAAATACAAAAATTGAGGAAATTTTAGTGGAGACTTCAAATTATAAACATCTAAAATACATAACTCCTCTCCCTTAATATTTAAGGAATAATTTACTTTTTTGTCTGTTAATAGCATAAATTAGAAAGACTATAACGACTCCAAAAAAGTATTTATCGATTATCTCATTTTATCATAGGTATTTAATTGAAATTTGTTTAAGAAGTTGAATATTGTGGCAAAAAGAACAGAAGTGAGATTTATTTTCGAAGAGGGAGGGCAATATAAACAACTCACTATGAAAATCTTCCTAAATCGAAATCTAAGGGAGCTTGGGAAATTTATATCAAAAAAAGTTGGAATTCCGCTTGAAAAGTTAGTGTTAGAAGATAAATCAAAATTGAAACCCATAGGATTATTAAAAGATATTGAAATGACTAATTTAGAATTAGTTGAAAAACATGGTACTTCTTTTAATTTAGTTAACTTTGTTGATGTACCAATTGAGCTATATATTACTACTAAGACTGTTAGTGGAGATAAATATTTCAGACAATTTCATAAAGCTAAACGGGATGATATCTTCAAGGATCTGATGCCGGAATTGATGGAATGGTCTGGTATTCAAGAAAATGAATTAAAAATAAATTGCTTCGATGAGAATGATAATCCTATCGAGGTTCTTAAAACTGATTATAATCTAAAAATACCAGAATTAGTAGATAAGTATGGAAC
>JAHPYZ010000077.1:0-4342 GCA_019058425.1 Promethearchaeota archaeon | reverse complement strand
GGAACTGACTTTGAAGTGGTAAGTAGTTCTTGGGATAGATAGTTCTTTCATTTAAAATTTAAAAATCAGATAAAGGGATTTTCCTTTCAAAATAAATAGTTTTTCCATCGAAACTTATCTGAACTGCAAAAATTTTGATGTTTTTTTTTCTGGCTTTACTTAGATTTTTTGAGAATTTAGGATCCATCTCAATATTTGGACCAATACTTTGTGCTTTACGAAATATTAAAAAGAATATAATTCCATTGTGTTCAATAATCTCTTTTACATGTCTAGCTCCACGCTCGGTAGGTGCATCAGGAAAAAGAGCAATTTCATTTTTTACCAACGTCACACCTTTTACTTCTAAGGGAACATCATCAAGCAGAAAATCTATTCTACTATTTCCAATTTTCACTTCCTTTCTTAATTCTCTCACATTAGAAAATTCTGGTAGAATTTCAAAAACTTTTTCAGCAATTCGTGAATGTAAAGCAGTATCTATGAGAACCCATTCGTTTTTAGCACTGACTGCTTTAATATAATATTTTAATTTACCATTTGAATGTGTAAATAAAACTTCAGCACCTTCTATAAGTAATTCTTTTAACCTGCCAGGATCATGTATATGAGCAGTTTCAATGCGTCCCTTATATTTGATTTCTCCTATGAATCTATTTGGTCGTGCAATAAATGTTCCTTTCATTAAATGAGGAATTTCAAAAAGAGGTGTCTTACTGGAACTCATTAATCAATTAATAATTTGTTATTTCTATTATATTAAGACTTAATTTGCTTCTTAAATTAAGACGTTTTATTATAGAATATAACCTTAATAGATAAAAAGAGTTTATAATTGAATAATCATAATGAGTCAAGCAGATAACAAAGCCTCTATTGAAAGCTATAAATTTCATCATATAGATACTTCAAGATGTAAGTATTGTAAAGAATTCTCATGCGAAGAAGCTTGTTTCAGAGGAATATATGAAGTAATCAACAAAGAATCTACACCTAAATGCACAGTGGTAGAAGATCGTGAAGACAGGTGTGTTAAATGTCATATCTGTACTACTGCTTGCAAATTTAAAGCTTTAACAATAGCTTAACTCATTCTGAGTTTAATATTATATATAATACTCAGTGATTTTACTAATCACATTTCCCACAGCAATAGGTATCTAAATCAATTTTAGAATAATCGAAGTTTAAATCGATTGGTAAAACAAAATCATCAACAACATCTTCAATTATATCCATATGAACATTATAAACTTCTGGATTCCCTCGTAAATGGTGATTCACTACATGATCAAGATCCTTTAATGATAACCCTGCTATTATAATGCTAATATTTGTATCTCCACTTAATCTAAAAGCGGTAAGCATAAAAGGACAATTTTTTACAATCTTTAAGATGTTTTTTGTATTCTTTGTTTGAAGATCTGCACGGGCGAAACATAGATCAGCGACTCGAATATTAATACCCGCTTGATATTTTAACACCCCTAGTTTTTCAAGTTTCTTAATTCGCATCCCAACAGTTGGTTGGCTACGATTGACGTGTTCAGCAATTTGAGTATGAGTTAAACTCGGTTCTTTCTGAATTAAATCCATTATTTTACAATCTATATCATCTATTCCTATCTTTTCACTTAACATGTGCTTTTCACTTTTTAATGGAAATTATAAATATAAATTTGACGACATATTCGATTATCGCGATACCACGATATATAAATATTACGATATCATAATATTTAAACTTTTGTGTCACTTGTATTATTATAAAAATATTAATAATCCATTAAAACAAGCTTTAAAAACTAGTAAAAAGAATATTCATATCAATCAATGAGCGAATTAAGAAAATACACTGTTGAGTTTTTAAAAGTATTAGCAGATCCAACAAGATTGGAAATCTTAGAACAATTGAGAAATAGCGAAAAAAATTCATCAAAAATTCAAGAAGAATTAGAGAAATCTCAATCGACAATTTCTAAACATTTGAACATGCTCGTTGATAATAATTTAATAGAATTTGAGAAAAAAGACAATATAAAATACTATAAGATAAAAAATATAGATATTTTCACACTTCTTTCTCATATTAATTCAACAGTAGCAGATATTAACACGGAGAAACTAAAAGATTTAATAGATATTGATAGAAATGAGACCTTATCTTAACCTTTTAATATTAAAGTTTATTTTAAAATCCTAAAAAAATATGAAATCGCAAAAAGAAGAAGCTCTATCCGAACAATCAATAAAAATAGTTCTTATTGGATTACATAATAGCGGGAAAACCTCAATATTGAATTGTTTAAAGGGTATCAAAGCTATATCTGCTTTTAATAATCCAATGCCTACAAAAGGTCTCGATGTGCAGTTATTTGAAGCCTTAAATTCAAAATATGCAATCTGGGATCTTGGGGGTCAAGAAGCTTATATTGACGATTATTTTAATGATTTCGAGAAATTTATTAAAGGAACTCATAAAATTATATATGTGATTGATATTCAAGATACTAAACATTACGATAATGCACTTAAATATCTAAAAAAAGTAATAAATTCAATTAAGGAACAGAATAATTTTGATTTTTCAATATTCTTACATAAATTTGATCCAGATTTAATTCTTGATTCCAATTTGAATGAAAATGTAATAAATGATTTTATTTTGAAAATTAAGGAAATTTTTCCACCTAATTTTACCTATTCCTTAAATAAAACGACAATATATGCGCTCTTTGAAAAAACTAAAGTCCTCTGATTGTATTTAATATAGTAATATTAGCGATTTTTAATTATTTGATAATTTAAAATATAATAGAAAAGAATAATTATTAATATCGAAACGAAAGCGATATTACAATCTCATAAATATATGATGTCGGAAGTAGAAAAAAAGGAAAATCGGAGTAGATTGAAAAAAAGTTCAAATTTAATAATTTTTTCTCTCCTGTTATTTCTTATTTTTCTTACAAACTTCTATAGCTATCTCTTATTTCATACAATAGCGGAATTATTCAGTGTCGTCATAGCATTTGGAATTTTTGCGATAGGATGGAATACTCGAAAGAATATAGAGAGCTCAGTATTTTTAGTTTTAGGTGTCAGCTTATTATTTATCGGCTCAATCGATCTACTCCATACATTAGCATATACAGGGATGAATATATTTGAAGGATATAACTCAAATTTACCTGCTTCATTATGGATCGCTGCTAGATATCTTCAAGCAGGTTCATTTCTCATAGCATTTCTTTTAATGTATAAAAAAGTTAATCCAAATGATCTGGTAATTGGATATTCTGTTGTTACTATTCTTTTGGTAGTATTAATTTTTGCTGGGCTTTTTCCAGTGTGCTATATTGAGGGGATCGGTCTCACCGTATTTAAAATAATCAGCGAATATATTATTATTGGAATTTTAGCAGTATCAATAATAATATTAAATAAAAATAGAAAAGAGCTCAATTTAACAACATTCCGTCTGAAAATGTTTTCGATTTTATCAACTATGGCAGCGGAGTTAGCTTTTACTTTATATGTTGGCACATATGATTTATCTAATTTAATAGGCCACCTATTTAAAATAGTCTCTTTTTACTTCATTTATTTAGCAATTGTTAAAAAAGGACTTGAAGATCCCTTAAATACATTGTTCAAAAGGTTAAAAGAGAGTGAGAATTTCACAACAACAGCATTAAATGCTCAAATAGATACTTTTTTCGTGTTTAACCCCACGACAGGTAAAGCAATAAGGTGGAATAAAGCTTTTAATGAGATTAGTGAGTATAATGATAAAGAAGTTTTATCTTTGAAGGCACCTGATTCTTATTACAACCAAGAAGATTTAAAAAAAGCTGAAAAAGCTATAATTAATGCCATCGAAACTGGCGAAACTACAGTTCAAATGGAGTTAATTACGAAATATGGGAAAAAAATACCTTTTGAATATTTAGGCTCGATTATTACTAATGATCAAGGAGAGATTAATTATATAGTTGCTGTTGGTCGAAATATTACTGAACGCATAAAAGCAGAAGAACAAATTAAAAGCATTGCAAAATTTCCTTCGGAAAATCCAAATCCAATATTAAGAGTCAGTAATGAAATTGTCTTATATATAAATGATGCTGGTCAAAAATTGTTTAATATTGAAATTGGGGATAATATACCTCCTCGTTTAAATAAAGCAACAGAGGAAGTCATTCATACTCAAAAAATTCAACAAGTTGAGCTTGAACTAAATAATGAATTTTATTCCTTTACTATAACCCCCATAACTGAAGAAAAATATCTTAATATTTATGGTCTTAATATCACAGAGAGAGTTTTGGCAGAAAGAAGA
>JAHPYZ010000076.1:12932-23975 GCA_019058425.1 Promethearchaeota archaeon | reverse complement strand
ACGTACTTCTTTAAGTGAAAGAGCATTTAATATTATTCGTCTTCACGTTGATGATATTATTACTGTTACTGAACTTGAAATAATAGAGGCTATGAAATTCCTTTGGGAACGTATGAAAATTATAGTAGAACCATCTGGAGCAGTTCCTTTAGCAGCTATCATATCAAAAAAGGTTTCAGTAGAAAATATGAAAGTGGGGGCCATATTAAGTGGTGGGAATATTGATATAGAACCATTTTTTCAAATATTAGAGAAGAAAATTGTATAAATTATGTTAAGTCCGTTGGAAAACTTATTTAATAATACTAAACTTTCATGGATTGATTCAACAGAAGATATCGACAAATCTGATGAATTTAATAGGCTCTTACTTATCTTTCCTAATTTAAAGAATATTTTTAAAGATGCACGAGAGACTAATAAAGATGAATTTCAGAGAACTCTTAGACATATTTTTCGATCTTATAAAATATTCTTCTTAATGATTAATGGAAAATTTTCGCACGAAACTCTTTCGCCAAGATCAATCAAAATAATTCAAGAAAAAGTCCTGAACCTACACTCCCAAAATGAATTAGTTATTCCAATACTACTAATGTATCACGATATTGGCAGGTATATTGATAATAAACAACATCCGTATCATAGTTATCACCTTATATCAAAAATGAACCTACTAGATCCATTTGAGTTATCAGAAGTCGATAAATTACTTATCCAGGAGATTATTCATTATCACTTACTTATTGCAACTATTTATACCGGAGAATCTACATTCTATGGCATTTATTCATTATTTAATGATTCTGAATTTAATAAACTCCTTAATAATGAAGCAACTTTGGAAAGATTCATTGATCTTTTAGAAGTTTTTACATACATCGATATTCTTGGCTACTATTATACGAAAATCTTTGACCATTATATAAAATATTATGAAGAAATAAATTCAAAATTAAAAGATATTCTGATAATATGGCCAAATAAGGATTTAGCCTTAAATAAAGCAAAGGAATATTCACACAAATGGTTGGAATGGAGACTTGCTGGTGCTCTTAGAATTTTCCAATTTGTCGAAACAAAACCTCATTTAACTAAAGAGTTCTATTATAACAAATTAGCAGACAGTATAAAACATTCTGGTATTCAGATATTCAATAATCTCAATTGGGATTCTTTAAAAAACCATTATTTAATCCATTCTTATAAAATTCAGTTGAGGTATTCTTTAGCATTATTAATGATTCTCGCATTTGGAAGTTTCCAGAGAATGGGATTGAAAATTAATACTGGAGTGTCATACAAATTGCTATTATTTTGGACTCTTCTTTCAAAAGAGATTACTCATAGATCTAAAGAAAATGAAAAATCAATTTGGAATGTTTTTTTAGAAGGGATGCCTCACTGGTCGAAAATAGATACATCATTTATCAAAATGCTAAATGATCCTACGATTGAGTCCTTAATTAGTAATTCGAAAGTGGAATATATCACAGAAAAAGAGGAATACAATCTTTATATAGATGTGAAGCAAGTCTTTAAATAGTTTTAGTAACTAAGCTATTTATAATCCTCTCTTGTTGGACTAAAAACCTCAATTACTTCAGTATCTTCGAGTAACTCAGCACCATGTTTTTCATTAGAATCAAAAACATAACTATCTCCTTCTTCTGCTATGAATTCTCTTGATTCTGTCTTAAATTTTATTTTACCTTTCAATACATAACCTATTTGATGGGCCTTATGCTCGTGAAGCGGCACTTCTGAGTCTTTTTCTAATATGAAAAAGCATAACATCACATCGTTATTATAGGCTAAAGTTTTTCTATATATACCTCCGAGAACTTTTACTTTTTCAACATTCTGTTTATTTATTGGACCTTTAATCATTTTCTTATTTCACTTCTTATTTTATATTGTTGAAAATGATTTTTACCTTTAATTTCTGTTTAAAATATATTTACCTTTAATTGTTAATAAAAATACAAAATTGTCTAATCTATTTCTATATTATAAACAGTAAATTATTTGTTTTTTTATATATCAATAACCCTATCGACTTTTAAGTTGAATGGAATTAGGAAATATTAAATATGATCAAATAATCTTTATGTTTAACACCTTTTTTAGGTGAAATTTATATGTATAAGAATTTAAAAAATAAAAAGATAAAATTCATCTTAGGATTAATTCTACTGATAACACTAAATTTGCCATTTATTCCTTCTAAACTAACTCCCATTACGAAAAGTCAAACTGAATTCAACCAATTAAGAAGTTCTGACGTCTATTTTGATATTGATATCAATGATTTACCAGGTAGCTTGAATAATTGGTCATGGGCTACTACTCAACCTTGGTTTGGAGGTGGATCTGGTACTCCGGGAAATCCTTATATAATTGAAGATCATACTTTAATGTATAGCGCAGGAGTAGGTGAGTGTATTAGAATTCTAAACTCAAGAAAGCATTTTATAATCAGAAATTGTACTATTATAAATTCGGATTTAGGTTTGGCGGGAGTTCATTTATGGAATGTCACCAATGGACAAATTCTTGATAATGAAATTATAGACAATGGTTATGGTATAGTATACATTGATGTTAACAATACGATTATTTCAAATAATAATATCGTCATGAATCCTGCTTGTGGTATTTGGTTAATAGACAATTGTGATAATAACCTCATTACAGGAAATACTATTAATGGTTATGGTGGAGATTATGGAATAGCTTTAGAGTCAGATGCTGACAATAATCTGATTTATAATAATATTATTAAAAATCATGGATTCGATAATGCTTATGATGATGGAGCTAATAATGATTGGGATAATGCCGTAATAGGAAATTATTGGGATGATTACGCTGGATATGATATGGATTTGGATGGTATTGGTGACACTCCTTATAGTATTCCAGGGGGTGCTGGAAATTTCGATAATTTACCAATATGGAATATCCAATCTCCAATTGCAATTAATGATCTTCCCAGTAGTCCGACGAATTGGATATGGGTTCAAACTCAACCATGGTTTGGCGGAGGCTCTGGTACTCTTGGAAGTCCTTATATTCTAGAGAATTTAAATATTGATGGTGGTGGCACAGATAATTGTATTATTGTTCAGAATTCCAACAAGCATTTTATAATTCGAGATAGCCACCTTTTTAATCCTGGAGGAGGTCCACCTGCAAGTATACTCCTCTGGAACGTCACTAATTCCCAGATTATTGGTAATAATTTAAGTAGCAGTACAGGAATAGGCATTTGGCTAATGTTATGTGATTACAATATAATCTCTGGAAACACAGTTAACCTTAATCAAATAGGATTAGTAATTTATGGAAGTAACCATAGTACTGTTTCTGGAAATACATTCAATACCAATTCGATAGATGGAATGTATGTTTATTTTAGTTATTATAACACTATAATCGGGAATATAATCAATAATAATATTGTAAATGGAACTATTTTTGTAGAGAGTGATGATAACACATTTTTCGGAAATACTATAGAAAACAATGATATTGGAGTTTTCCTCGATTCTGGATGCGATAATAACCTCTTCTATAACAATTATTTTAGAAATAGTGGAACAGATCATGCATTTGATGATGGTGTGAATCACTGGAATAACTCACTAATAGGAAATTATTGGGATGATTATACTGGATATGATATGAATTTGGATGGCATCGGAGATACTCCATACGATGTTTCTCCACCTGGCGGAAACGAAGATTATTTGCCCATATGGAATTTACAAGGACCGATAGCAATTGATGATCTTCCCAGCAGTATGAATAATTGGGCATGGGCAGCGAGTCAACCATGGTGTAGTGGTTCTGGAACGGAATTAAATCCATATATCATAGAGGATTTAATCATAGATGGTAAGCTTGTTGATAGTTGCATCTCAATATCTAATTCTGAAGCCCATTTTATAATTCGAGGTTGTAGTCTTAATAACACACCTGTTGCTGGTACTGAAGCTGGAGTTTATTTGTTTAATGTGACAAATGGAATCACAATGGAGAACTCTTTTTATAATAACAGAAATATGTGTGTATATGGATTCATGAGCCACAATAACACGATATCAGATAATTCCTTTGATTTTTTCCAACATGGAATATATCTTGATGGTTCTTCATCACATAACGATATCATTAATAATGAAATATTTGGAGATACTTCAGGGACTGGAATTATAATATGGGATGGAGATGGCAACACTATAAATGAGAATATAGTAGATAACTGTTGGCAAGGAATTTATGTTTATGATGCTGAAGATACAACTCTTTATGAAAATGTAGCCTCTAATACTATGCGAAATGGGATAATAATCTTACAAAACAGTCAAAATACTTTGGTGTCGGGAAATACAGCAGAGAATAACGCTTACCACGGAATTTATTCAACTTTAAGTCATAATAGTACAATCGAAAACAACGTTCTAAATGATAATACCCTAAATGGCATTTATTTAGAAAACAGTGATGATAATATTGTCTATAACAATAAAATACGTAATAATACTATTTATGGAGTCTCTATTTCGATAGGCTCTGATAATAACTTATTATATAGAAATTTCTTTTGGGGTAATGGAAAACATGCCTACGATGACGGCTCTGGTAATAATTGGAATTCCACAAATATAGGTAATTATTGGGATAATTGGACAAGTCCAGATGTAAGCCCAGTTGATGGTATTGTAGATACTCCATACACCTATATTGAAGGTTCTGCGAATAGTATCGATTACTTCCCAATAGCGGAAGATGGACCACCATCTATAATTATCAATACTCCTTCAACAGATGATATTTTTGGAACTAGTGCCCCTGGTTTTAGTGTTACTATTACAGACGATTTTCTTGATGAAATGTGGTACACAATTGACGGAGGGATGCATAACTTTACATTTATCGGATCTACTGGAACTATTGATCAATCTGCGTGGGATGACGCAATGGATGGAATAATCACATTGACATTCTATGCATCAGATCATGCAGTTAATATTGGATCTGCAGCTGTTAATATAGAAAGAGATACTCTAGCGCCTAATATAACAATTATTTCTCCAAGTACAGATGATATTTTTGTTGGAGCTCCAAGCTTTACTGTTGAAATCATTGATGATAATTTAGATACCATGTGGTATTCCCTTGATGGTGGATTAACTACTTTCACATTTAGTACTAATGGTACTATCAATCCCACCGCATGGGCAGCTTTAGCTAATGGTGCTGTCACCATCACGTTCTATGCTAATGATACTGCAGGTAATCTTGCTTCAGAAAGCGTGAATATAGTAAAAGTTCCTCCAACTTCGGGAGATATAATCATTATTATTATAATAGTTGTTTCCGCCGTTACTGGTGCGGTTGTTGTTACTGTAATCTTAGTACTTAGAAAGCGTAAAGCAGGAGAAGAATAATAAAATTGTATTTTTTTTTTCTTTATTTTTTATTTTTAACCAAATCCTAGAAATATTATTAAGATCCATATGAGAATAAATGAGATAATCATCGTTAGGTTTGTCACCATTCCTGCAACCCTCTCATTATATGATAATTCTACTGTGAAAGGTATAATTGCTAATCCTATAGGAAGAATTAATGCAATAGATAATATTCCTCTATATAATTGATCAAACGGTAAAATGAAAAATAACAAAAATCCAATTACCAATCCAAACGAATATCGAATAAAAAGTATAACAAAAACATTTTTCCATTGTGATCTTTCAAATTTAAAATTTAAGAAGATACCAAGCAATAATAGCGTTAAAGCCATATTTGCTCTTGAAAGAATATCTAATAAATCTGAAATGAATAGAGGAAACCTTATATTTATCAAATTTAAGATTAGAGCAATTATATAACTGATTATTGGACCTGATTTTAATATCTTAAATAGAATATTTTTTACTAAGTCTTTTTTATCTTGAAAGTTATTTTTTGGTGAATAGATTAATCCTAAAATATAACAAATAACAAATATTACAATTGCATTACCAATATCAAACATAGCTATATATTTAAGACCTTCTTCATTCCAGATTCCCTCAATTAAAGGATACGCAAAGTGTACTACATTAAATCCTATTACGGCCATGAATAATAAACCTTTTACCTCTCTTGGGTAATTTTTAAATAGTCCATAAGCTAACAATATAATAGGAATACAATACAGAACAGAAATAAGAGTAATTAATCCTAAGGACGGAGTTATTTCTATAGAATTTATAACTTTTAAAATTAATGCTGGTAATGTAACATTAAAAACAATTTTTGCTATAGTCTTCCCATTTTCTTCAGTAATTATATTAGATTTCTTAAGGATATATCCAAATATAATTATAGTTAGAGATAATAGAAAAACATAATTAACATCAGTCATTTTTACTTGAGAAAGCTCTAATTTCTTAATATAAAGTATAATTGAAAAAAAGCTTTCTGATTACACATTTTTGTTGAAAATAAAGCTTAATATAGTATTAAAATCAAATACTTCTATACGAAATATCCTAAAAATACACTAATAATAAGTAGAAAGAATAATCAGGATCATGGATGAGCTTTATAAAATTAAACGAAAGAAGACATTTAGCTCCCTATTCTATTTGTATTTTATGATCTATTTTTTTTTCGGTATTTTGCCAGTAAATATTGATAATATTTTATTATATCTTCCAAGAACAACAACATTTGGAGTAGGATTTCTGCAAGCGTCAACTTTAATCGTTGGAATAATAAGCATTCTATTTTTTGGCTACTATACAGATAAAATAACAATGAAGTATTCAAGGAAAAAAATTTTTATTTTGACCAATTTCCTATGGATTCTTTCCTATGGGTTAGCTAGTTTATCAATTGATTATTACTTTTATCTTATCTTTAATATAATAAGCGCCATAGGTACAGGTGCTTTTCTGCCTATAGGATTTTCGATGATAGGAGATTTCTACCCTCCAGAAGAAAGAGGTAAAAAATTTGGTGCTATGAATTTCGCTTTAATTTTAGGTAGTGGAATGGGAATTATTGGTGGAGGGTTATTGGGAAGCTATATAGCAGGATCATTGGGATGGAGATTAACTTATATTGTCGGTTTTGGTTTGGGTACAATTCCCTTAATTTTCTATATAACTCAAGGTATTGATCCTGAACGAGGACGTGCTGAACCAGAATTTAAAGGTTTTGAAGGTGAAATAAATTATAATTACAAAATTACGTTTAAGAGCCTTACAGAACTATTTCGAAAAAAATCTATTGCTGCGATATTACTCTATGTGTTATTTTCTGGATTAGCAACCTCTACACTTGGAATTTGGGGAATTTTTTATATCACATCGAAAATTGGCACTACTAATGCAGAATTAGCAGCTACCACAATCTATCTTCTTGCAGGAGCAGGAGCTCTTCCAGGAACAATTATTGGAGGTAAAATTGGAGATTTATATTTAAGTAAGGGTAAAATTAAAGGACGCGCGATTATTTCTTTCATTGGAATCACTCTTGGTGTTGTATTTACAATTATTTTTTATATCACTCCTTTTTTCAAAGTAAACATAATTCAAATTGTTTTTTCTTGGATATTTTTTATATTAATTGGATTTTTTGGATATATGTTTGCGTCTTTCTCAGTTGGAAATCAATTTGCTATTTATGCAGAGGTTTGTCTTCCAGAATTAAGAAGTTCTGCAAATGCAATGAATGGGTTAATGGTTAATATTGGAGGCATTATTGGTAATCTTTTATTATCCTCTTTAATAGAGAACAATTTATCATTGTTACCCTTTGCTATCTCACTAGTTTTGTTAATTTGGTTAGCTGGAACATTTCTCTGGATAATTCCATATTTCTATTATCCAAAAGAGTCAAAAATGTGTAGTGATATTTTGATAAAAAGAAGGCAAGAATTGGAGGATAAATAATCTTAAATATGTGGAAGAAGATTTGTTACTTACAATTTTTTTTGTGAAAATCTAATGACAACACATTTAATAGTGAATTTAAATGAGAAGAAATAATAAACAATTAATAACTCTTTTCTTGATTTGCTTTTTCATTCTTGGGATTTTTAATTTTGGAAACCAACAATTAAAAATAATGGAATTTGAAGAAAACACACCTTATCCCAAGACCGCTGATACTAATCTAAATGTTGCAGTTTTAAATTCTGTTGTGGTTCCTGGTTATGCTACTGGCGGTTTTACTAATGATTACTTAACCATCTATAATGCACTAGTAATAAGTGGATTTGATACAATTATTATTACAAATGCTGATATTATCGCGGACATATTATTAACCGTAGATGTTCTTATCTTAGTTGATAATTTGCCCGATATTGCGGCTTCTGCCATTGTTAGAGATTGGGCTTTAAAAGGTGGGGGTATAATTTCTTTCGATAGTAGTATTAATTTACTGAATTGGGCAGGGCTCATACCACCAGAGGCAGATGGAATAAATGGCGGTGGTACTTATTGGAATTATGGGTCCACAGAACAAGGTAAAGTAATCAATGATGGACATCCCGTAATGAATGGTTATACCTATGGAGATATTTTAAATGGAACTGCTGGTGATTCTCAGTATTTAACAGATGTGATCATGACAACTTCTGCGGGACCTTACTATTCTCCCCTTGTAAAAGTTGATCTTGGTAGCAATTATGACCTTGCAGTTGCATTGGACGCCCCTTATTGCGGAAGAGTAGTCCACATTTGGGATTATTTAAATTGGAATACTACAACTAATCGACAGATGATTCTGAATAGTATCAATTGGATTAGAGAAAAATTTGTAGATGTACCTCAAACTATAGTTATTAATGAAGTAAATGCTGGAACTCCCGATTACATCGAATTTTATAATTATGGTCCTAGTATAAATATGACAGGATGGTATGTTGAACTCTATGATGATAACATTCTTGATGTTAATTACACTTTTCCTGATGGGTGGATGTTTAATTCTCATCAATCTGTGGTTTTATATGAGTATGGTGGAACTGATAATAGTACTGCTTTATACACGGGAGGCAATATTTATTGGGCATCTAGGGAGATTGCTGTTGGTCTTTTTGATGATACAGGAGCTAATATTGATTGGTTTCAAACATTTAATCATACATTACTTCGTCCAAGTGATGCAATATGGATTAATAACACATATATTCATTTAGCTAGTAATGTTGCTTATCGAATAAATGATATTGACACAGATAGAGCTTCAGATTGGAAGGTTTCAGCTAGTGGTTCGGTTGGGACATTGAATCCTGACCAAAAAGGGCATTTTTTTGAATTTGAAACGATATCCGGTCCAGTTGCTATCTTTCAAGATGGTGATCCTTGGGATTTCAACTCTACGCTTAATATTCTGGAAATGTATGGTATATCTTATGATGTCTATGACTCATTTGATTTTGGAGTTATAGACCTTACCCCTTATCAGAAAGTCATTATTTCATCATATCAGAATCAAGGTTTTTATGACAGACTTGATGGAAATGTCTCTTGGTTTGAAACTTATGCAGCAAATGGTGGTATATTAGAAGTTCACGCTTGTGATAGTACTATGGGGGCACATTGGCACGGTTCATATTTGATGCCAGGAGGTTTAGATATAACATCAATGACTCTTGATGATGTAGATATTAATATGTTGCTACATCCAATGATTTTAAATCCTCATCCAGTGAATGATACACTTCTAGACGGTTGGGGGTCTTCTGCACATGGATATTTCGATACATATCCATCTAACAGCAGAGAAGTATTACAGCACACTAGTACATCATATCCGATTTTATTGGATTTCGAATGGGAAAATGGCTTTATTATAGCTACTATGCAAGCTCTTGAACATGCCTATTATTATGGAGATCCAGGATCTGAGTTCTTAGAGAACATGATTCTGTACGATCCATCATCCACTTACTTTTCTGATACTCTAAATGTTGAAACTCCTAATAGCCTAACTTCTTGGCAGACAGGATCATCCCATTACATCGAGTGGACCACAAAAGGAAATATTTCAAATGTAAAAATCGAGTTATTTAGAGGTAGTATTTTTGAAATGGAAATTTCTGCAAATACGACTACTGATGGAGAATTTTATTGGACTTTCCCTCTAAGCCTCATTGATTCTACTCAGTATCAGATAAAAATTACAGACTTATCTAATCCATATACATATGATTATAGCGAATATTTTGAAATCTACAATCCAACTCTAACTGTAACTAATCCCGATAGTTCAATTTCATGGATAAGAGGGACAGAACATTTCCTCAATTGGACTTCAACTGGAACTCTTACAGATGTGAAAATTGAGTTATTCTTAAATGGTACTTTTGTGTTAGAAATTGCGGCAAATACACCAAACGACGGAGAATTTACTTGGAATATTCCTTCAAATCTTACAACTTCAGCCCTATATCAGATAAAAATTAGTGATGTCTCTAATTCCTTAGTGTATGATTACAGCGATAATTTTGAAATAAGGTTACCCACAGCTCCAGGTAGTCTTATAATGATAATTGTAATAATAATCATTGTAGGCGGCGTTGCTGTGGCTGTGACAGTAATAGTGGTTATAAAGAAACGTAAACCAAAAATATAATTTAGACCTAAATCCTTTTTTTTTTTTAAAAATTCAATTTTTTAGAAAAAATCACTTTTACATACGCTTATTACATTTTCATGTTAGCATAAAAAGCAGAATCTCCATATTTAAAAATATCATGCTCTTCTTTTGTAATTTGGAAAACTTCTCTCAATGTTTCCATAAATCTTTGAAAATCACCCTCTGCTAAATATGCTTGAAGAATAGATTCTTCTAAATCTTTTTCCCATACTTTAAATAAATTAATCCTAAAGATTTTATCTTCTTTGGAGGGTGATACATAAATTACATTTATATTTTTTAAATCCACATAAGTTAGGTCCTTCTGTTTTATTAACTTAAAACTTAAATTTTTTTTAACAACACGGGCGATTGCCGAGGCCAGACTATTAC
>JAHPYZ010000076.1:8865-12922 GCA_019058425.1 Promethearchaeota archaeon | reverse complement strand
TCATCAATCTTTGCTAAATATAATGATTTTTGAATCCATCTTTTATTAGTTAAAACAAAAAATTCCTCATATTTTCTTAAACTACTTAATTCTAACTCCAATTTTGTCGAAATTTTCTTATATTCATTATAAATTCTAAAAAAGAGAAATAAAGGAATAGCAGAGATTAGAACTACTGTTAATAAAATGAATAAAGTTAATAAAAAATCAAAATTAATTGTTGATGTAAAAAAGTATAGTAATATGCTAAATGTTGAGGCTCCTATAGTAAGAATTAATATGTTTAATGTGAACCTTAATTCTTTTAATTCATTAGTATACGCTTGTTTTTTCCATAAAATCTTTTCATTTTCCTGCAAATTAGCTTCTACTTCTGCAAAAGATACCATTTTTAACCCAGATTAATTATTTTATTACATTTTCCTCAAATGATTTCTTATTGATCTCAACACCTAATCCTGGTTTTTCTATGGTATGAATAAAACCTTTTTCAACTTTTAATGGTTCTTCAAGCATTTGAAATTGCTCAGGATAATAAGGAAATTCACAATATTCACATCTTGATGCCATTATAAAATGAAGATTAGCAGCTAAGATATGACCGTAGCCAAAAATATGAGGAATACAACGAACACCTTTTACTTCTGCCATGGCATCAATTTTCTTTATCTCCATATATCCACCACATCGAGTTACATCTGGTTGGATGATATCATAGCAATTTTTATCTAGAATATCTTCAAACCGGAAGATTCCCATATCATTTTCACCACCAGCAATGGGGATAGGAGACAATTCTCTCAATTTAGCAAGGCCATTAAGATTATCAGATGGTAAAGGTTCTTCCAACCATGTGAGATCATATTTATAGCAGAGCTTAGCAATCTTTAAAGAGTCGATAACTGATGTGTACCCCGAATTTACATCCACCATTAATTCAACATCAGGAAAAGCGTCTCGAACAGCTTTTAGGAGTTCTGCATCCTTTTTGATACCTTGACCAATTCTTAATTTGACTGCTTTAAAACCTCCTGCTTCGATTGCCGCTTGAGTTGCTCCTACCGCTGCTTTAGGTTTATAAAGTCGAAATAAAGAGGCATATGCCTTAACTTTCTTCTTTCGTCCACCAAGTAGTTTATATATTGGTTGCTTTGTAGCTTTTCCAATAATATCCATTATTGCAACCATTACTCCACTCGTAGCTTGAGGTATTCCAAACATGATCCTATTTGTTGTATGATAAATGTCATTATAGATCGCATCTGTCATGAAAGGGTCTCTTTTAATTAGTAATTTACTAAGAGCATCATCGATAAACTGCTTTTGTGCGAGATTGGATAAGTTCCAATGAGACAATGCCCACCCATCAATACCTTCATCAGTTATAATTTGCGTATACAATCCTGAAGCTTTAAATCTTGGCATACTCCCAAGTTTAATAGAAAAATCGAGTTGGACTAAATGAGTTTTGACTTCTGTAATTTCCATTTTCTTTTTCAATCACGTTTTTACATTTTTAGAATATGTTAATTTACATTTTTTTATAGTTAAATTTTTAGAATAAGAAGAATTTTTTTCATTTGAATAAGCAACTATTATATTCTTTAATAATATTCTTGGTTTGGTTGGAGTGTCTGATATATTTAACGGAATAGCAGAAAAAAATCCTCATGAAGATTTATGTGTTGTTTATCTTCTTTATTTTGATGAAAAGAAAGGACAAGTTCCTTTGTTAATGTATCCTGATGACAGACTCAGAAATGATAAGAGATACATGCGTCCAATAAATTTTCATCCAGTTTGGTTCTTGGAAACTGAAGAACTTGACCATATTGATTTAGAATATAAAGGTTATGCTTTTTTTGGTAAAAAGTTTAAGATAAAATCACATAGACCAAAAAGAAGAGCAGGTCTTGAAGAAGAAACACCAGAAACCATAGTAATAATAGTATCACTACCAGTTGAGTTGGAAATTTTTGGTGACGATCTAATAAAACAATTGTCAGTAAAGTTACGAGATAAGTTTGAAGATCAATTATCTGAGGTCATAGAAAGCGAAATTGCTTCTGAAGCCGTGATAAAGACACCAAAAGTTCAAGAACGTATATCAAGCGGGACAAAAATTAAAGTTTTTATTAGAGAATTAATTGATAAAGAAATAAAGGATTATTTTTCAAGTGTTATTGAAAAAAAGTCTGAATCTCCATCTCTTAAAACCCAAAAAGCCATCTCTTATTTCTCTTTAAAGGGTTTTGAATTTTCTGCTCTAAGCAGCTTAAAAGGAGAAAGAGACTTTATGAATGCGGATATCTTCGATTCTACAAAAAAGAAAAATCAAGAAATCACACCGCAACCTTCACTTTCAGTAATTAGTGTTAATTTTATAGAAAATAGTCAAGAAATTGAAATAACAATCCAGAATAAGACAAATGAGGAATTGAATAATATCTCTATTACTATAACTCATGTTAAAGAATATTTTGAAAAAGAAGTAATGAATCAAGAAATAGATTTTTGGTTTCCTCAGGAGGAACTTTTATTTGTATCTCCCATAGTTCCTCATATTAATGAATATTTATTTTCTGTTAAAATAAACGATGGTAGTGAAAATATTCAAAAGATTTTAACCCAAAGAATTGATTTGAATAAAATTAATAAAATCACAAGTTAAAAAAGGAAGAAATTATGTCACAAGATGAGATGAAGGAAGAAGAGATAATAATTAGGAATTACAGAACTTCTGATTATCAAGCAACATTAGAAATATTGCAAGAACTCAATGAGATGTTCGATATTGGATTTAATGAAAAACAGTGGAGAGAATCCTCAGGATTAAGGCAATTTAAACCAAATCTTAAACGAATAACCTTAATTGCTGAAGTAAAATCTACAGGAGAAGTTGTAAGCATGGGGATGATCGAAGCAGTGAAAAATACACTAGGGCGTTATATTGGGTATCTTGATAATTGGGCAACTAAAAAAGAATTTATAGGTAAAGGTGTAGGTAAACTTTTAGCGGATAAAGCAATACAAATTCTCGAATCTTGGGGAACAGATTCTATACGAATTAACCTTGCATACACAACAGACAAAAAATTACTTGCTGTATTTGGAAAAACCGGTTTTCAACCAATTATTACTGTCTTAGAAAAAAGATTTTAATCTTTTAAAGAGAGATTCGTTCAAATCTAGCTTGGAAAAAACGTAAGTGCTTTGGTTCAAATACCATTTTTAATCCAGGTATAGTATCTCTCTTTTCATAGAGCCTACTTAAAGATTCTGCTACATATTCCATATGTGTATTAGTATATACTCTGCGTGGGATTGTAAATCGGACTAGTTCTAATTGAGGGAAGATATTTTCACCAGTTTCTTTATCTCTTCCTTTAGATATTGCTCCTCTTTCCATTGTTCTAACGGCAGAATCCTCATAGACCGCAGCTGAAAGAGTTTGTGCTGGCCATTGATCCCGTGGAATATGAGGTAGAAACTTTAATGCGTTAACAAATACTGCATGTCCTCCTATAGGCTTTACAATGGGAACATTTGCTTTTACTAATAGACTTCCTAAATACCTAACTTGATTTATACGATATTTTAAATATTCATAATCTGCTCCTTCCCGTAAACCGCTGGCAACAGCCTCCATATCTCGACCGGACATTCCACCATAAGTGTGAAGGCCTTCGAATAAAACAACCATTCCTCTCGTATAATCGAAAATATCTTTGCTTTGAGTAGCTAAAAATCCACCCATATTGACTAAACAATCCTTCTTTGCGCTATATATGCAGCCATCCGAATAACTCATCATTTCTCGTAGAATATCAATAATCGGTGTATTTTCATAACCTTTCTCTTGTTCTCTTATAAAATATGCGTTTTCACTTGAACGAGTAGCATCAAATATTATTTTGAAATTATAATCATTACAAAATTCCCTTAGTTTCCGTAAATTTTTCATTGAAACTGGTTGACCCCCAGCCATATTTACGTTCATCTCTACATTCACAAACGCAATTTTTTCGGGACCATATTCATCAATTAGATTTTGAAG
>JAHPYZ010000076.1:0-8855 GCA_019058425.1 Promethearchaeota archaeon | reverse complement strand
ATCATGAGCATCGTCAATTATAACATCAAGCATGCTTCCTCCTGCCAATTCCACATGAGCTTTAGATGTTGTAAAATACATATTTCTTGGCACAATTTGCCCTGGACTTGTAAGATGACCATACATTAAATGTTCAGCACCTCGCCCTTGATGAGTAGGTACAATGTATTTATACCCTAAGACATCTTGTACAGCCTTTTCAAGTTTATAAAAACTACGAGCTCCAGCATAAGCTTCATCACCCAACATCAATCCTGACCATTGAACATCAGACATCGCAGATGTTCCTGAATCAGTTAATAGGTCAATGTATACATCTTCTGATTTCAATAAAAAAGTATTATATCCAGCTTCTTTTATAGCTTCAGTTCTTCTTTTCTGATCTGGCATTCCTACATGTTCGATCATCTTAATCTTAAAAGGTTCAGGAGGACCATTCATATTAGAATTCACATTAATATATTTTTGAGTATAAATGAATAAAGAATATTAATTTGAAAAAGTTTTCGCAGATTCCTACCCATGAATATCCCATTAATGAGGAACCTGTTTTAAAGCCTTGGAAAGAGAAGGTTTATTTAAATATTAATTGTTATTTCTTTTTCAAATTCAGGTATAAGTACTTCTGCATTTGGAAAGCTTTTAGCCATAAATTTTACAAGAGGTTCTAAGTCTTCTGTCCTACTAATTGGGGGCATAAAATTATCCCAATGATGAGGAATTAAGATTTTTGGTCCTAAAATTTTAACCATTTTACCTGTCTTTTTGACCATATGTTTAGTACTATTCCCCGCATAAGGGACTAAGAAAATGTCACATGGCTGATATTTTAGCAATTCTTCTGTATATTTATGCCATAAGCTACCAAATGAAACAATTTTAAGGTTATTGAAGTAAACACAAAATCCAAAGACATCTCCCATAGGGAAACCTTTACCATAAGGTAATAATGTTTTAGCTTGTTTTAAAAATTGCCATGAAAAAAGTCTTGAAAAGATTGTCTTAGCATCAAATGTTATATGCTCAGATTTAATTAATTCAACACTTATTCCTTCAGATATTTCTATTTTATCATAAAAATTACTGACCTTAATTTGGTTTATTCCTTTCTCTGAGAGTTTTTCAATATGGTTCTCAATGATATTTCCTTCAGCCCAATTTACAATCGTATCTTTTGCAATCTCAGAACAATATACTGGAACACATAAATTTTCAGCAAACCAGCCAGCATCACATACATGATCATAATGTCCATGAGAAATAAAAATTGCAGAAATATCGTTAATTTCTTCTTTTTTTGTTATCAATTTAGGAGTTGCATCCTTATTGCGAGAAAAAAATGGATCAAATAATAGTCTAATATTGTTTAATGTTAAGAGAAATGAAGCAGTACCCAACCAAGTAAATTTTATTACCATAATTATGAAAAATAGTATGAATCAGATATAATTTTCTTTATTATAAATAAAAGTCAATCAAATAATTTTTATGCATTTTTTTTTTCATTCGAATTTGAGGAAATATATTTATTGTGATACATTCAAAATCATATATATCATAATTTTAAAATGAGTATTAAAAATTATAAAGGGGAGAAAAATAAAAATTGATAGGAATTAAATCATATGGAGCCTATTTGCCTAGATATCTATTACCACGAGAGTTAATAGGAAAAGCTTGGGAGTTTCCGGTTGTACCTGGTACAAAAGCAGTGGCAATGGCAGATGAAGATAGTCTTACAATGGCTGTAGAAGCTGGTCTGGATGCATTGAGTGGTTTTGACCCTAAAACGGTTGATGGATTGTTTTATGCATCAACAACTCAAGTGTATACCGAAAAAGATTCCGCTTCGTTAATTGCCACTGTATTAGATATGAGAGAAGATATTATTACTACTGACTTTACAGATTCTTTAAAAGCAGGCACGACTGCAGTAGCAAGAGCTTTTGATACTATAAAAGCTAATAAAGATATCAAGAGTATTCTTGTAATTGCGGCAGATACAAGAGCTCCAGAACCATCAACAATGTGGGAATATGGATTTGCTGATGGTGCTGCTGCCTTACTCATAGCTGAAGAGGATAACTTACCATTATCAATAGATGATTATTATTCGGTTTCAGCAAATGTTACTGGACCTTGGAAAAGAGCAGATAAAGATCATTATATAAGAACTTTCGAAGTTAAAATGGATACCAAATTCTATTTTGAGAATATTACAAAAGTAATGGCTGAAATTTTAAAAAGAAATAATTTAAAGCCAGAAGAGATTAGTGCTGCTGCTTACTATTATAACAATCCTAGAATGCATGGAAGAGTTTCAAAAATTATGAAATTCGCAGGAGGAGTTGCTCAAAATAGTGTTTTTTTTCAACTCGGTGATTTAGGAACTCCAATGCCATTTATATTATTAATCGGAGCTCTAAGAAGACCTAAACCAGAAGCAAAAATAATTATGGCAGGATTTGGTGATGGAGCGGATGCGCTACTGATGCAAGTTCGGGATAGAGACGCTTTAAGGAATCTTGGTAAGACTCGATTGGGTTTTACTGGACACCAAAAATCTATGAAATCATTGAAAAACTATAACAAATTTCTTGATTTTAAGGAAGTTCTTGAAAAAGATAGATATAAAAGAAAAAGTTCTCCTGTCACAATATGGCGTGATACAGCTTCGATTTATAAGTGGTATGGTGTTAAATGTAATAACTGTGGAGCTATTCAGTATCCTGACATGTTACGGTCATGCTATGTGTGTAGGGCAGATGATCAACTAGAAAGAGTGAAACTTTCTTTAAAAGGAACTATTTTCACTTACACACTAGATCATTTAGTTGGCGGTTCTTATTTAGATATACCTGTACCTCGATGTGTAATTGATTTAGATGGTGGAGGAAGGGTATTATTAAATATGACAGAAATCGAAAAGCCTGAGGAAAACGTTCAAATTGGCATGAAAGTAGAATTAACCTTCAGAAAAGAACATGAAGGAGCTGAATTTAAAAATTATTATTGGAAATGTCGCCCTGAGAGAGGGAGACCGTAAAGGAGGTTGAAAAAAAATGAGAAAAGGAATAAAAGATAAAGTTGCCATAATTGGAGCAGATATGACAAAATATGGAGAACGATGGGATAAAAATCAATACGATTTACTTTTCGAAGCAGTTCAGAGTGCTATTAAAGATGCAGGAATTACTAAAGATGATATCGATGCTACATGGGTTGGGATATTTTATTATTTCACTGGCCTTTCTGGAGCTGTTACTGAGGATATTTTGAGAATGGATGGAAAACCTGCAACAAGAGTGGAAAACTTTTGTGCTAGTGGGATGGACGCTTTTAGAAATGCTTCTTTTGCTATTGCATCTGGTGCATATGATATTGCACTTGCGTGCGGTGTAGAAAAATTAATGGATGAAGGAGGTAGTGGTCTTCCAGGTTTTACAATTTTCGGACATCCATTATATCCAACTCCATCTGCTCCAGCAATGTTTTCTATGGCCGCAACAAGAAGTTTTCATGAATTTGGATGGACAAAAGAAGATCTTGCGAGAGTAGCAGTAAAAAACCACGATAATGGTTCCGAACATCCAAAAGCCCACTTTAGAAGTAAGATTAGTATTGAACAAGCAATGAAAGCTCCAATGATTGCAGATCCACTTGGAAGATTTGATTGTTGTGCGATGAGTGATGGAGCTGCCGCTTTAATATTAACAAGACCAGAGTTAGCTGAAAGCTATGCTCATGCAAATGATTATGTTCTAGTAAAAGCAAATGCTATCTCATGTAGAACTAATTTTCCATGGTATATTCCTCATAATGGTCCTGGAGCAGATTTTACTAGTTTTCCAGCAACCGTTAAAGCTGCTGAATATGCATATAAAGAAGCGGGTATCACGGATCCTCGAAAACAAATTGATGCTGCTGAAGTCCACGATTGTTTCACAATCACAGAGTTAATTAACTGTCAAGACTTGAAATTCTGTGACCGTGGACAAGCTGCTGAGGAATTAAAGAATGGAACTTTCAATTGGGATGGTGAAACAGCAGTAAATCCCTCGGGAGGCTTGAAATCGTTTGGACATCCAATTGGATCGACTGGTTGTAGAATGTTGACGGAAATTACAAAACAAGTTCAAGGACGCGCAGAAGGAAGACAAGTTCCAGATGCTAAAATTGGTTTATGTCATAATCTTGGTGGAGCATTTAGTGTTTGTGCAACAACAATCCTAAGTCAAAGGGATTAAAAAAAATTTTTTTTAATTTTTTTTATTATTATAATATTAGTGATTATAGGTAGAGGAGGATCTAAATCTCAAAAAAACAGCCAATCCATTGGATTGATAAATTAACCGATGATTTAATCGAACATTGGCAAGGTGTAGAAGATTTCAATTGTAATTGTGGAATTTCTGTATCTGGTCAAATACATACTGGAAATTTAAGAGGAGAAATTGTTCTCACAAATGCAGTAGTAAACGAACTCAATAATAGAGGATATAGTGCTAAACATTCCTTAATCCTGTATACTTCAGATCGATTTAAAGGAAAACCTGGTCAATTGAATCTATTTTCAGATCCAATGAAAGCAAAACAATATATTAATTGGCGATACATCGATATTCCATCTCCTCATAATAAAAATGGAACTTGGGTAGATTATCATCTGAATGACCTAGCTGTATGGATGCCGAAATTTGGACATGATGTTCAGATCGTCCAAACTCATGAATTATACTTGCAAGAAAGGATGATAAAAGTAGTAATTGAGTTGGTTAATAAAAGAAATGCAGTTCGAGAAATATTAAATAAATATCGTAAAGAAAATCCTTTTCCCAAAGAATGGATTCCCATTGATCCTCTCTGTGAACAATGTAATCGAATAGCTACCACAAGAGCCTTAGAAGTTAATTTAGATAAATATAAAGTCCATTATATCTGCGATGAATGTAAGAGTGAAGGATGGTCGGATATTAACAAGGGGAAACTAACTTGGCGACTTGAATGGTTAGCAATTTGGTATGTTCTTAATGTGCACTTTGAACCTTATGGGAAGGATCATGCTACTCCCGGAGGTTCTCGAGATAGTTGCATTGAAATTATAGAGTCTGTCTTAAATCATAGAGGTCCATATGGATTCTGGAATGAATGGGTTGGTTACTCTGAAGGTCAGAAAGATTTTGGAGATATGTCAGGTTCAGGATTCATTGGATTTACACCAACAAAATGGTTAGAATATGCTGAACCAGAAGTTTTGAAATATCATTATCTTAAAACACCTCCTAAAAGAAGAATAATTCTGGGTCTAGACAAAATTCCAAGCTATATAGGGGATTATGACCGAGCACAACGGATATATTACGGAATAGAACCATTTGAAGATTCAGCTGAACTTCATACGATTCAAAGAAGTTATGAAATTACTCACTTTAATAATGTTCCTGAATACAGAGGATTCCAAATGGATTATCAACAAGCTATTATTCTTTCTCAATTAGTCTCTCCTGATCAAGAAGGGACTCAACAAGCTATAAAAAAATTGCATGCTACTGAAATTTTAAAAGAGAAAGTAACTGAAGAGATTGTTGACCATATTCAATTACGCTTAACTTTAAGCCGCAATTGGGTAACCTCAAAATATGCCCCAGATCATCTGCGAATTGAACTTAAAGAAGAAATCACACCAGATATTTTAAATGCATATAGTGAGAGAATTCGGAATGTTGTATTTGATCTCGGAAAAATTCTTAAGAAAACAAAATGGACAGAAGAAGAAATAAAACAAAAAATGATGGACTTAAGAGAAAAAGCTGGGCTTTCACGGAAAGAAATGAATCAATTCTTCCAAATGCTTTATCAAATTTTTCTTGGAAATATAAAAGGTCCTCGATTTGCTCCTTTTATTGCAGCTTTAGATAAAAAATGGGTCCTAAGAAAGTTGGAAGAGATCATATAGTTTTAATTAAAAAAAAAAATATTTTATTTCTTTTTTAATTTTAAAATTATTTAATCAATACCTAGACGTTTAGTTATCTTTACTAATAGGAAGATAACGAATGCTACAATTATAAAGGTAATCAATTCACTAATGAATAATGTAGGGTTGATACTTAATGGATATGATGTTGGGTCTGCGGCAGCTACTGTTGAATCTAAAAAACCAATAAGTATGAAGAGATTATTAAGAAATGGTGAAATAAATGCAGTTACTAGGGCAGAAACGAGGCGTCCAAGGTAAAGACCCATGATAAATGCGACAGCAAGCCCCATTACCTTATAAGTTTTAATAAATGATTTAAATTCCTCAAGTAAGTTTTTTGGTTTCGGTGGTGGTGGTGGTGGAGTAAGTAATTCCCTGATTTGCTTTAATTCATCTAACATTTCATTTTCTTTTGACATAATTTTTTACTCTATATTTTTTTCTCTTATAAGTTTTAATAAAAGTAATTAAACTGTATGTGATATTTTTCTAAAGATTATATAAAGCTTTTTTCTATTTTTTAAAAAAAAAAAGTTCTAGCAAAATGTTTCCTAGAAAAATAAATCCATAATATCATATAATTCGATAAGTTTTTCTACTGTGAGGTTAGCCTCTGCTTTCAAATCATCCAAAGGTTTACTTAGCAGAGATCTTTGTTCTTTCCAGAATAATGTATATATCAATCCATGATATTTACCATAAATTAACACTCCTCCTTCGAAATTGGTATCTCTCTCTATCGTAATTGCTCCAAAAGTATTATCTTCTTCATACTCAGTTAAAAAGTCAACCAAGCATTTATAGAATTTAGAGCTTAAGAAAGATCTATCAGAAACACTAGAAACTTTATGTTCAAAGCCTCTTCCCCCTCTTCGAGGAACTTTTAAGTGATAAAATCTAATGTCTTTTTTCAGTTCATCAATTCGATTTCGGGCAGTTTCAAGTAATTGTTCATTTAGAGAAATATTCTCTTCATCTTCAATATCATCTATCTTTTGGGACCCTCTATGTTTCCCATTGTTATCGATGAAAGCGATAAAGGGAGGACATTCACTATTATTATTATGGTTTTTGATTAAAATTGTGAAGAGACCTTGTTTCTTTTGATATTCGACTTGTTTTCTAAAACTTTCTTTACAATAAGGACATATCATATTTATTAAATTAGTATCTTCAGCACCAGTCATGTCTCCTCAAAATCATAATCTAGTGAAGACTTTTAAATTTTAGTAAATAGATAACTGTTTCTCAAGTAGCAACATAAAAATAAAGAAGTTCCATTAAATGACAAAAAACTGTTGAATGAGTAAAAAATATTCAAAAATTATTTAATTTTAAAATAATTTCTTTTAATTATGAGTAATAAGGGTTTTAATAAATTCCAAGGGGACGTAAAAACTCAGAATGTGAAATATCTCGCTGATCCTCAACTTAGAAATATAGTGAATGTTTCTATAGCACTTGCTCGTCCATTACTAGTAAAAGGTGAACCTGGAACTGGAAAAACTATGCTTGCATATGCAATAGCTGAAAGTTTAGGCAAGAGACTGATAATTTGGAACATTAAAAGTACAACTGAAGCTATAGATGGATGTTATATGTACGATACAGTTCAAAGATTGAATGATAGTAGATTTGGTTGCGAGGATCGAAATGTTGATAATATTCATGATTATATAACACTTGGACCTTTAGGGGAAGCGTTTGTTTCAGAAGAACAAGTTGTACTTCTATTAGACGAAATTGATAAAGCTGATATTGAATTTCCAAATGACTTACTACAAGAATTAGATGTTATGGAATTTTACATTAAAGAAACTAAGGAATTCGTGAAAGCTAAAACAAGACCGATCGTAATTATTACCTCAAATAATGAAAAAGAACTTCCTGATGCATTTTTAAGAAGGTGTGTATTTCATTGGATTGAATTTCCCTCTAAGTCATTTATGGCAGAAATCTGTAAGCTTCATTATCCCGATTTAAAGCAAATTCTATTAGATCAATGTTTACAGCATTTTTATGCATTAAGAGCTATTACAAAATTACGAAAAATGCCTTCGACATCTGAGCTTCTTGATTGGATCGGAGTATTATTAAAAAGTGGAATCTCTATGGAAGAATTAAAGAAGGGAATTCCATTCTTAGGTGTATTGATAAAGAAAGAAAAAGATTTTGAAATTGCTTTAGACAAAATTAAATTTCCAACCTAAATTCACATTTATATTTCGATATATTCTACTCTTTTTATCGTTTTTGTAATGTAATAATCATCTTTTGCGAATTTGAGATAAAATTTTTGAGAATTATCAATAATATTGGAACAAGACCAGAAATTTAAACAAAAGAAGAAACCTCAGTGAACTTTAAAATTAATTTTAATCCTAAATATTCTTATGTATAGCGGGTCAAATATAAATTTTGAATATAAATATCGTACAGTTTCTGTAGAACATTTAGAAGAACTCCAAGAAGATATCGATAAATTAAGACGAGCAGGAAAACTCAGCGATAATGAAGTTTATAGGAGTTATATTGATAGTAAAAAGTTTGAAGTACCTGAAACATTTCCAAATGCTAAATCGATAATAATTCTCGCTATTTTTAGTAAGCTAGGATTAGTAAATTTCCATTTGAATGGAAAAAAGTATGAAGTTATGATTCCTCCAAATTATTATGATGATGGAACAACATTTGAAGACTTTGAGAATCTTTTATTAAATGAAATAATAAAGGAACCAGGATATAAAGTTGAATTTACTCTTAAACTACATAGGAAATTACTTGCGGTTAGGAGTGGCCTTGGGAGATATGGCAGGAATAATATTTGTTATATTGAGGGTTGGGGCTGTATGTTTTACATTTATACTTATTTTAA